>NZ_BAAARV010000065.1:0-39410 GCF_039532525.1 Dactylosporangium salmoneum | reverse complement strand
GCCAACTGGCTCTTCATGGCCGGCCTCCTCGGCATCGGCCTCGCCCTCACCGCCGGCATCGCCCTACGCATCACCGCCACCGCCGGCACCCTCATGATGACCATGATGTGGCTCGCCGAGTTCCCACCCACCACCACCGCCTCCACCAACCCGATCACCGACTACCACGTCATCTACGCCGCCGTCATGATCGCCCTCGCCACCGCCTACGCCGGCCACACCTGGGGCCTCGGCCGCCGCTGGGCCAAGCTCCCCATCGTCCAGCGCAACCGCTGGCTCATCTGATCCGGCACACACCGACCGAGGCGCCCGGGCCGCACGGCCCGGGCGCTTTCACGTGCGGCACAGGCCGGTCCGGGCCGTGGGCAACAGTGGCAGCAGTACCAGCGCGAGACCGACGGCGCCATAGACGCCCTGCGGCGGCGACGCCGTTCATGGCGCCAGCACAGCGCCACCGTCCGCCCGGTGGCAGGGCCGATCGTCCTTCCGCCGCGGGCCGCACCGCCCGGCGCGGGCGCGCGGCGCAACGGCGACCGGGACGCCGTCCCCGGTCACCGGACGCCGAGGTGCTCGCCGAACCAGCCGACGGCCAGCCGCGTCAGCGTGGCCAGGGCGCCCGGCTCCTGCACGAGGTGGCCGGCGCCGCGCAGGACCGCGAGCCGGTCCCCGCCGGGCAGCAGACCGTGCGCCACCCGGTTGAGTTCGAGCAGGTACTCGTTGCGGCCGCCGGCGACGAGCAGCGTGGGTGCGCGGACGCCCGGCAGGTCGCGCCAGGCGAGGTCCGGCCGCCCGTCGTGGCAGACGACCGCCGCCACCATGTCGCGGGACGGCCCGGCGGCGGCGGCCAGCGCCGCCGCGGCCGCGCTGCCGCTGACGAAGAGGCCGATCGGCAGCGCGGCGGCGGTCGCATCGGCCCGCAGCCTGCCCAGCCCGGCGGCGAGGCGGTCGGCGAGCAGCCCGACGTCGCGGGCCGCGAGCCAGTCCAGCTCCTCCTCGCGGCGCAGCAGGTACAGCGACAGGGTGGCCAGCCCGGCCTCCCGCAGGCGACCGGCGATCCAGCGGCACCGGGGCCCCAGCCCGGCGCCGCGGCTGGTGTGCGCCAGCACGACGGTGCCCGCGGCGCCGGGTGGCACGGCGAGGCGTCCGTCGTCCTCCGGCGGATCGGCCGGCCGGCGGCCGGCGGGTGCCTGGCCCGGCCCGGCCAGCAGGCGCACCACCTCGTCGTCGGGCACCGGCCGGAAGTCGGCGTACCGGCCACCGGCCGCGTCGCGGTCCGTGGCCGTGTCCAGGTGCACGACCCGGTCGGCGACGGCCGGCAGCCCGGCCAGTCCCGGCCCGGCGGCCACCGGCACGGCCACGGTCACGTGGGCGGCGCCCGCCACCCGCGCGGCCCGGCTCGCCGCCCGCGCCGTCGCGCCCGTCACGATCGCGTCGTCCACGACGATCACGCGGCGCCCGCGCAGGTCGGACGTCGGCCGCACGGTGAGCAGGTGCCGGGTCCGATCGGCCGCCTCGGCCCGTGCGCGGTCCACCTCGGCCGCCAGCTCGTCGGGGCAGGTCCCCGAGGAGCGCAGCACCTCCGGGTTGACGGCGAGGGCGCCGCCGGGCCCGACCGCGGCCATGGTCAGCTCCGGCTGGAACGACACCCCGAGCCGCTGCACGACCAGCGGGTCCAGTGGGGCGCCGAGCCCGGCGGCGACCTCGACCGCGACCGGCACGCCGCCGCCCGGCACGCCCAGGACGACCGAACCGGCCGGCTCGCGCCGAAGACGCTCGGCGAGGTGACGACCAGCCTCGGCGCGGTCGGCGAACTGCATGACGGCTCCTTCTCCCCTCCCCGGCCACCTGCCCTGCCCGGCCCATACCCGGCAGGCGCGCTCCCGCGCGGACGCCCGGGTGAGATGGGTGAGCATGCGTCCGAGCGGCCCGCGCCGGCCGCAGGTCCGACGGCCCGGGAACCATGGGCCGGACGGCCCTGTCCGGACGCGCTCCGACGAGCTGAGCTGGAGGCAACGCACCCGCCGCACGGAACCGGGAGACGCGACATGATCACCACATTCGACCTGTTGGCCGCCCATCCGTTCCTGGCCGGGCTCCCCGCCGGCCAGGTCGAACGGCTGGCTCGCTGGGCGCGGCGGGCACCGTTCCGGGCCGGCACGAGGATCTTCGAGGAGAACGGACGCGCCCAGCGCTGCTGGTTCATCCGCGACGGCTCCGTGGAGCTGCGCACCCGGGTTCCCGGCCGCGGCGAGGTGGTCGTGGAGACGCTCGGCCCGGGCAGTGTGCTCGGCTGGTCGTGGCTCTTTCCGCCGTACCGCTGGCACTTCGCCGCGGTGGCGGTGCGCCCGGTGCTCAGCATCGCGCTCGACGGGGCGGGCGTGCGCGCGCTGTGCCGGGACGATCCGGAGCTCGGCTACGAGCTCACCACGCGCTTCATGGCCGTCGTCGTCGACCGGATGCAGGCCACCCGGCTGCGCCTGCTCGGTCTCCACGAAACACCAACCGAAGGTCTCGGGGCTTAGGCCCTGTCCTGCCGATCATGCCGGCCTGCGACGGGCCCAGATTCCTCCTGCGCGCACCCCGCGAAGACCCGGTTACAACACCGGTAGCCTGGCCTCCGCGGGGCACACGCAGGAGAAATCTGGACCCGTCTCGGCTCGGCATGATCGACAGGACAGGGCCTTAGGCCCTCGCCAATGCGCGCCCCACCGGGCACGGTGGAGGTAGGGATCGGCCGCGACGACAGGAGGTGCGGCCATGGCACCCTTGACGACATCGAGGACCTGGAGTCCCGAGGTGTTCGCCGCCGCGGTCGGCGACGCCGTGTGGGCACCGTCGATCCACAACAGCCAGCCATGGCGCTTCCGGTGTACCGCAGACGGCGCGGACGTCCTGCTGGACGAGCGCCGCCGGCTCGCGGTCTGCGACCCGGACGGCCGGATGGCCCGCATCTCGTGCGGCGCCGCCGCGTACAATCTCCGGCTGGCCCTGGCCGTCGGCGGCCTGCCCGCCCGCCACCGGCAGGAGTCCGGCAGCACGCTGCTGCACATGTGGCCGGGCCCGCAGCGCCCGCCCACGCCGCTGGAACGGCGGCTGCACCGGCAGATCCCGCGCCGCCACACCAACCGGGGGCCGTTCGCCGACTCCCCCGTCGACACGCGCGCGCCGCTGGTGCTGGCCGAGGCCGCCCGGCGCGAGGGCGGCCAGCTCGACTTCGTAACGGGCGAGCCGGCGCTCGCGGCGCTGACCGCGCTCATCCGTACCGCGGAGGCCCGGCAGCTGGCCGATCCGGCGTACGCCGAGGAACTGCGCGCGTGGACCACCGACGCCGACCACCGCGTCGAGGGGATCGGGCCCTGCGCCGCCGGCGCCGCGCCCCACCCCGCCGAGGCGCTCACCCGGCGGGACTTCGGCGGGGCCGGCCACGACACGACCCGGGACGTGTCGCACCAACCCGTGGTGGCGGTGCTGGCCGTGCTGGGCGACGGCCCGGCCGACGCGGTCCGCGCCGGCATGGCGTTGCAGTGCGTGCTGCTCACGGCCGCGGATCTCGGCCTGGCCACCGCGATGTTCTCCCAGCCGGTCGAGGTGCCGGCTATCCGTGAACGGCTCCGGTGCGTGGTCAACCCGATCCAGGACCCGCAGCTCGTCCTGCGCTTCGGGTACGCGCCGACCACCTGCTACACGAACCGGCGGCCGGTCGCCGACGTCCTCGAGGCGTGAGGCCGGCGGCACCGCAGCGGTGCCACCGTTGAGCGTGAACGACCCGTACTCGCTGAGGGAGGGCGTCATGGACAGCAACCAGCGTCCGGTCGTGGTGGGCGTCGACGACTCGCTGGCCGCCTTCGGAGCAGTCCGCTGGGCCGCCGACGAGGCCATCCGGCTCGGCCGGCCGTTGCAGGTCATCCACGCGGTGGGGGCCGACGCCGCCGAGCCGGGCGACCTCCACGCGCAACGCCTCGCGCTCGACGCCACGGTCGAGGCCCGGCTCTGGCAGCCGGGACTGCAGGTCGCCGCCGCCACCCGGCGGGGCGAGGCGGCACAGGTGCTGGCGGAGCAGTCCCGCCACGCCGCGCTCCTCGTCGTCGGCGGCCGCACGGCCACCCGGCTGCCGGCGCTGCTGGGCTCGGTCGGCACCCACCTGGCCGCGCACGCCGCCTGCCCGGTCCTCGTCATCCACCACGCGGAGCGCTGGACGGGCCCCGAGTCCGTGCTGCCGTCGCACGGCCGGATCGTGGTTGGCACCGACGGCTCCGTCCCGGCCGAGCACGCCGTGCAGCTGGCGTTCCAGGAGGCCGTGGCCCGGCACCTGCCCGTGCGGGCAGTCCGCGCGTGGCATCCCTCGCAGCACTGGTTCGCCCGCCCCGCCCCGGGCCGCGGCGCCGGAGCCGTCCTCGACGAGCTCTCCGCCGGGCTCAATCCCTGGCGGGGAAAATTCCCCGAGGTGGAGATGGAGGCACGCGCCGTCGACGGCGACCCGGACGAGGTGCTGCTGGCCGAGGCGCGCGACGCCGTTCTGGTCGTGGTCGGGGCGCGCGGCCGCGGCGGCGCCCGGGACCTGCACCACGGAGGAACGGCCTGGCACGTCCTGCACAACGCGGACAGCCCGGTCCTGGTCGCCCGGCCGGATTGACCCGATCACCCGGGCTCGTCGCGTGTGGCGGCGCACCGCGGCCGTGACCCGACTACGCGGCGGCGGAGTGGGCAGACACGCGACGGCCCTACGACACGGAGGGGGAGATCGCCATGCCGGCGAACGCACCCGGCCGGACCACGACGTTCCGCATCGGACCGGCCGCCCAGGAACTCACCCGGGCGGCACTGGCCGCCGTCCACGCGCCGTCCATCCTCAACACCCAGCCGTGGCACTGGCGTATCACCCACGACGCCGCGCTGCTCTACGCCGACCCGCGGCGCCGGCTGCCGATCCTGGACCCCACCGGCCGGCTGCTGACGGTCAGCTGCGGCACGGCCCTGCACCACGCCTGCGTCACGCTCGCGGCCGACGGGACGGACTTCGAGGTGGAGCCGATGCCGGACGACGGCGACCCCGACCTGCTCGCCGTCGTGCGGTACCGCGGCGTGACCGGGCCCTCGGCCCGCGCCCAGCGGCTGCGTCACGCCATCCCGGTCCGCCGCAGCGACCGGCGCCCGTTCGCCGCCCGGCCCGTGCCGCAGGAGGCGATCGACCGTTTGTGCCGGGCCGCCCAGCGCACGGACGCACGGTTGCAGATGACCTGGTCCCACGACCTTGCCGACCTCGCGGTGGCCGCCGGACAGGCGAACGACGCGTTGCTCGGCGACCCGCGGTACCGCGCCGAGCTCGCCTCGTGGATCCGCCGGCCGGGCGAGGGCCACGACGGCGTGCCCGTCGACACCCTCGCGCCGCAGGGCGTCCGCCCGGTGCCGATCCGGGACTTCACGGCCGCCGGCGCGGGCACGAACGTCGTCACCCGGGTCGACGTCTCCGACCGGGAGGCCCGCTACGGCATCGTGGTCACCGACGGCGACGGCCCGCACGACTGGCTCACCGCCGGCGTCGCCCTCTCCGCGGTCCTGCTCACCGCGACCGCCGAGCACCTGGCCACCTCGCCCATGAGTGACCTGATGGAGAACGAGGTCGCCCGCCGGACCCTGCGGCGGATGCTCGGTGGCGTCGGCTATCCCGCGATCGGCGTGCGGATCGGCATGCCGGCCACCACCATGGCGCCGCCCCGGGCACCGCGCCGGCCCGCCGCGGAGGTCATCGAGGTGGTGGCCGACGAGGCCGACCCGCCGCAGCCGCCCGAGGGCTAGTCAGGGTGCCTGACGCCCGTCAACGCGGGCTGCCGGGGCCGGGCCGGTGCAGGGCCGAGCGCTCCATGGCCCGCGTCACGTCGGCCGGGCCCAGCACGCCGACGAGCGCCCCGTGGTCGACGACGAGCGCGGTGCCGGACCGCAGTACCGTGGCCGCGACATCGGCGAGCGGCTCGGCCGCCTCGATCACCGGCAGCGCGGACACCGGCCTCGCGACCCGGGACACCGGCGTGCCGATCCGCTCGGCCTCGGGCACGCGGGCGAGCTCCCGCAGCCGGACCAGACCGGCCGGACGCCCGTCGATCGCCCGCAGCGCGACGATGCCGCCGTCCGGGGCCTCGACGACGTCGGCCACGACCTGCGCCACGCTGCGGTCCGGATCGGCATAGGTCGGCGAGGCGTTCATGACCTCGGAGACCGGGACCCCGCCCAGTTGGGCCCGGTATCTGGCCGTGTTCGCCTCGGAGCTCGCGGCGGACACGAGGAACCAGCCGACGAGGGCGAGCCAGAGACCGCCGAGCAGGCCGGCGAACACCAGCTGCGCCGCACCGAGGACGATCAGCCCCAGGCCCAGGGCGCGGCCGGCGCGGGCCGCGGCGATGGCGGCCCAGTTCCGGTCGCCCCGCCAGCGCCACAGGGCCGCGCGCAGCACCCGGCCGCCGTCCAGCGGCGCGCCAGGCAGCAGGTTGAACGCCGCGAGCAGCAGGTTGATCCCGGACAGCCACGAGCAGACGGCCACGACGCCGGCCGGCGCGCGGGCCTCGGCGAGGCCAGCGGCCAGCCCGCCGAACCCGGCGGCGAGCACCGCGCTGGCCACGGGCCCGGCGCCGGCGATCAGCAGGTCGGCCCGGGCGCTCGGCGGTTCCTGGCCGAGCTCGGCGGCGCCGCCGAGCAGCCACAGCGTCACCTGCTCGACCTGCACCCCGTACGCGCGGGCGACCAGCGCGTGGGCCATCTCGTGCGCCAGCAGCGACAGCAGCAGCACGACCGCCCCCGCCACACCCAGCAGCCAGGCCACCGCGCCGGACGCCGCCGGAGCGGCCCTGGGGATGACCGTGATCGCGAGCACCTGCGCCAGCAGGAACATGATGAGCAGCACCGACCAGTTCACACCGACGCGGATACCGGCGATGGTGCCCAGTCGAAGGCTCTGGTGCACTGCCCCTCCTCGATCGACCGTGTCCGCCCGGCGGGGAGTTGCCGGCGGCTGCGGGACCGCACTAGGACCGCTACCCGCCGTGGCCCGGCGAAATCACGCCCGTCGCCACACCTGGGCCCGGCCGCGGCGGCGGCCACAGAGATACGGTGACGGTGACGGGCGCGCGCGTCCGGCGCGCCTCTCCTGAGGAGGTCGACATGATCGGAACGATCTTGTGGGCGATCATCGGCGGCGCCGTGATCGGGTTCCTGGCGCGGCTCATCCTGCCCGGACGGCAGAACATCTCGGTTGTGGCCACCGTCGTCGTCGGCATCATCGCCGCCTTCGTCGGGGGTCTCATCGCCACGTGGCTCGGGGTCGGCCGGACCAGCGGGGTCGACTGGATCCGGCACGCCATCCAGATCGTTCTCGCGATCATCGGCGTGTACATCACGGCCCGGGTGTCCAGCCATCACGGCCGTTCCACCGACGCCACGGCACGGTAGCGGCGCCCGGATGCGGGTGAGGGGCGGGTTGCGGAGGGCCTGCCCCCGGCATCCACCCGGCGGTATGGTTTCGCCGCCGCACCGGAGGACAAATCACCCCTGCACACGCGCCGGCCCCCGGGGCCGGCCTTCACTGCGGGGGTGCCAATGAAAGTCTTCCATGCGCAGTCCGGCGTGCCTGGTTCACCACGCTGCTACCACGGCCCGGTCTGGATCGACCGCGACGTCGGCGACCTGGAGCCGGGCCGGCTGATGACGTTCGGCGCGCACTTCAGCCCGGGCTCGCGCACGGCCTGGCACCGTTGCCGCTACGAGCAGGTGATCCGCGTGCTGCACGGGGTGGGCCGGGCGCAACGGCGCGGCGGGCGGGTCCAGGAGATCCGTGCCGACGACCTGATCGTGGTCCCGGCCGGCGAGTGGCACTGGCACGGGGCCGCGCCCCACGCCGCGCTGCTGGTCCACTCGGTCCGCGAGGCCGGCTCGCCCGGCCCGAACACGGAGTGGGGCCCGCACGTCACCGACGCCGAGTACCTGCTGCCGGCCCTGAGCGCGCTGCTGCCCCGCCAGGGCGGCGACCGCATCCCCAATCGCGAGGCTTCCTGGTAGCGCCGTCAGTCACTTCGCCGGTGTCACCGCTGCCGCGCGCCGCTCCGCCGACGGTCCACCTTCCGGCCGGAGCGGCGCCGGGTGGCCCGCCGCACCGGACGCTCGAGCGTGCGCGACGGCGACGGCGCGGCTCGTCCGGGGACCGGCTCGGGCTGCGGACCGATCCCGTGCCAGACCCGGCCGGGCGGGGTGAGACCGCCGACCACCATCTGGCTCAGGGCGCGCTCCTCGCCGATGCAGGTGTCCTCGACGTAGTCCATCCCGGCCGCCTCGGCGAGCCGGCGTGCCTGCGCGCTGACGATGCCGCGCTGCAGCCAGACGGCACGGGCCCCGATCGCCGCCGCCGCCCGCACGATCTCGGGCGCCTCGGAGGACGGCCGGAACACGCAGACGATGTCCACGGCGTACGGCACGTCGGCGAGATCGCCGTAGACGTGCTCGCCGATCAGCCGATGCGCGTGCGGGTTGACCGGGATGATCCGCCATCCCTGCTCCTGCAGCATCTTCGGCACCCAGTGCGCGGGCTCCATGGGGTCCCGGGACGCTTCGACGACCGCGATCGTCCGCGCGGCCGCCAGGATCCGTCTCGCGGTGCGCATCGGACTCATCTCCTTCTGCTCGGATCTCACTGCCCCGGACGGGGCCGGACCACGTCTCCAGCCTCGCTCGGCACCTACCCCCGCGAAACACCCGGTAACGCCGCGGCCGGCGCCGGAATCGGCGCGTAGGGCGGCCGCGCCTGGGGTAGGCAGGGCTCGGCCGCGGCGACGTCGCGGGCGACGACAGCGCACATCCGGGGCGGGACACCATGATCGAGGACACGCAGACGGCCACGCTGCACCTTGCCGCCGACGAGGCCAGGCGGGCGCCGTCGATCCTCAACACCCAGCCCTGGCGGTGGCAGGTCCACGACGGCGCGCTCGACCTGCACGCCGACCCGGCCCGGCGGCTCGGCTCGGTCGACCCACAGGGTCGCCTGCTGACGCTCAGCTGCGGCGCGGCCCTGCACCACGCCCGGGTCGCTCTGGCGGCCGCCGGGCACGAACCCGTGGTGGAGCGCCTGCCGGACCCCGCCGACCCGTCCCTGCTCGCCCGGGTGCGGGCCGGCCGGCCGCGGCCGGCGGGCGATGACGACCGGCTCACCTACGAGGCCATGCTGCGGCGGCGCACCGATCGGCGCCGGTTCGGCTCCCCCGTGCCCATGGCTCCCGAGGCCCTGGCGGCGCTGCGGGCGGCGGCGGAGGCCGAGCACGCCCGCCTGCACCGTCTCCGCCCCGGCGAGGTCGAGTACCTCGGATACGCCGCGCAGGGCGCACACGTCCTCGACGCCAAGGACGAGGGCCGCGTCGCCGAGCAACAGGCGTGGACGCATCGCGGGCCGGGCAGCGCGGACGGCATGACAGGCGACGCCGTCCCGGCGCCCGCGGACCGGCCCGTGCCCTTGCGCGACTTCGCCCTCGGCGGCGAGGCGACGCTCGACCCCGGCCCTGGGGACGAGAGCAACGTCGAGTACCTCGCCGTGGTCACGGACGGCGACGGGGTCGAGGACTGGCTCGCCGCCGGCGAGGCGACCAGCGCGGTCTGGCTGGCGGCCGTCGCCCGCGGGCTGGCCGCGTCACCGCTGAGCGACGTCGTCGAGATCCCGGGCGCGCGGGCGCTGCTCGGCAGCCTCATCGAGCCGGCCGGTCACCCGCAGCTCGTGCTGCGGGTCGGCGTCGACCCCGACCCGGCGCCGCCTCCGGCGAGCCCGCGCCGCCCGGCGCGCGATGTCATCGACGGCGGTGAGGCTACCCGCTGAGGTACACCGGACGGTGGGAGCGCGCCTCGATGTCGGCCGACGCCGTCGCCAGGAGCTGATGGCCGAGGTCCGACAACGCCCGCGCCACGGCGAGCTCGTCGCCGATCATCGGGACGTCCTGGTCCGACGGGTTCAGCCGCGCCTCCCCGGTGCCGACGAGGTGGCCGCCGTCCTCCTTGAGCAGCCGTGCTTCCGCATGTGTCCGACCGTCACGTTCGCCGATGAACAGGTCGACGCTCCAACGCTTGGAAGCGATCATGGCCCCTCCTTCAGTCGTCGCCGCGGATGTGCCTTCAGTCGTCTGCGGAGGTGCGGATGCCCGGACCCGCAGCACAAGCCCGAACTTACGCTCCGGGCCGGACGCGGCGGGGTGAGCGATCGGGGCATCGTGACGGCCCGGCGCTCACCGCCGGCCGGCCGCCACCGTGCGCTTCGCGGCGATGAAGGCGCGCAGCCGGTCGATCGGCCAGGTGTTGACCACGTCGTCCGCGGTGAGCCAGCCGCGTTGTGCGGTGCCGATGCCGTACCGCAGGTGGTCCAGGTGCACCGTGGCGTGCGCGTCGGTGTCGATCGCGAAGCGGACCCCGTGGCGCTTCGCGCGCAGGATGAGCTCGTCGGAGAGGTCGAGCCGGTCGGGGAAGCTGTTGATCTCCAGGGCGGTGCCGGTGCGGGCGGCGGCGGCGAACACCGCGTCGAAGTCCGCGTCCAGGGGCGGCCGCTTGCCGATCAGCCGGGTGCTCGGGTGGCCGAGAATGGTCACGTACGGGTTCTCGCAGGCCCGCACGAGCCGGCGGGTCAGGTCCCCGGCCGGCTGGGCGAAGTGCGAGTGCACCGACGCGACGCACAGGTCGAACCCGGCCAGGAACTCGTCGGGCCAGTCCAGTTCGCCGTCCGGGCCGATGTTGAGCTCGCTGCCGTGCAGCAGCACCGGCCCGCCGGCGGCCTCCAGCTCGCGCACCTCCCGGCGCTGGGCGAGCACCTTGTCGTCGGTCATGCGCTGCATCGGCATGTCCTTGGCGTGGTCGGTGACCGCGTAGTACTCGTAGCCGCGGCGCCGGGCCGCCGCCACCATGTCGGCCAGCGGCGTGACGCCGTCGGTGAGGTCGGTGTGCGTGTGCAGGTCCCCGCGGATGTCCGCCTCGGTCACCAGCGCGGGCAGCGAACCGGCCCGGGCCGCCTCCACCTCGCCCCGGTCCTCGCGCAGGGGCGGTGGCACCCATTGCAGGCCGAGCCGCTCGTACACCTCCTCCTCGGTCTCCGACGCCACGAGGCTGCCGTCCTCGACGCGGAAGAGCCCGTACTCGGAAAGCTTGAACCCGGCGCGGACGGCGATCTCACGCACCCGCACGTTGTGCTGCTTGGAGCCGGTGAAGTACTGCAGCGCCGCGCCCCACGAGGCGAGAGGAACCACCCGGAGGTCGACCTGCAGGTCGTTGCGCAGCCGGACCGACGACTTCGTCGAGCCCTTGGCGAGTACGTCGGCAACCATCGGGAGCCGGGTGAACGCGTCCATCAGCGGACCGCCGTCCGCGGCGGCGGCCAGGACGTCGACGTCGCCGACGGTCTCGCGGAACCGGCGCAGCGAGCCGGCCCAGGTGCACCGCAGGCATCCCCGCACGCCCCGCAGCGCCGCCACGATCTCGTCCGCGGCCACCGCGGCCACGGACAGCAGCACCCGGCCGTGGCTGCGCTCCAGCACCTCGATGCCGTGCAGGATGTTCTCGGCCGTCCTCGCCCCGAAGCCCCGGTGCCCGGACAGCTTCCCGGCCACGATCGCGTCCCGCAGCTCGTCGATGGAGACCACGCCGAGCTCCTCGTGCAGCTGCGCGGCCCGTTTCGGCCCCAGCGTGGGAATCCGCATGAGCTCCAGCACGCCGCCGGGCACCCGCGCGCGCAGGGTGTCCACCGCCTCGATGTGGCCGGTGTGCAGGTACTCGGCGATCTTCTCCGCGATCGAGGCGCCGACACCCGGGATCTGCCGCAGCCCGTCGGCGTCCACGGCGGCCACGTCCCCCGGGTGCCCGGCGACCGCCCGGGCCGCCTTCTCGTACACCCGGCTCTTGAACTGCTCGCCGCCGGTGACGGTGAGCAGATCGGCGTACTCCTGCAGCAGTGCCGCGACGGCGTCGTTGGACCGCGCCATGCCGCCGAGTCTAGGCGCTGGACCGCCCGGGCGGCCGCGATCGGCGCGGGACCGCGCCGGCCGCGCGCGGCATACCCACCGCCCCGGCGGGGTAGCCCTGGGAACCGCGGCAGGATTGCCGGAGGGGGGAGCTGTGAGCAACGAACGGGTCATCGTCGTCGGCGTCGACGGCTCGCCGGAGAGTCTTGCCGCGGTGGAGTGGGCCGCCGAGGACGCCGTGCGCCGCGGGTGCGCGCTGTGCCTCGTGCACGCGTTCGTCTGGCCGGCGCTGTACGCCCCGGTCATGGTCACCGTGCCGGACGAGCCGGGCGCGAAGGGGGCCGCCGAGGAGACGGTCGCCGAGGCCGCGGCGGGCGCCGTCGCGGTCGCGCCGGGGCTGGAGGTGCGCACGGACGTGCAGGTGCGGCCGCCCGCGGCGGCGCTGGTCGCCGCGTCGAAGCGGGCCCGCACCGTCGTGGTGGGCAACCGCGGCCTGGGCGGCTTCGCGGGCCTGCTGCTGGGCTCCGTCGGCGTCCAGCTCGCCGCGCACGCCGCGTGCCCGGTCGTCATCGTCCGGCGCGCGGACCGGCAGCCCGGGCACGAGGCGGGCCGGGTCGTCGTCGGCGTCGACGGCTCGCCCGAGGCCGAGCGGGCCGTGCAGTTCGCGTTCGAGCAGGCGTCGTACCGTGGCACCGGCCTGACCGCCGTCCACGCCTATCAGTGGCCGGCCACCGGCGGGCCGGTCGACGTGTTGCCGCTCGCCTATGACCCGGACGACCTGCGCACCGACGAGCGGCGGACGCTGGCCAGGTCGATGTCGGGCTGGGCCGGGAAGTACCCCGGCGTCGACATCCGGCACACCGTCGTGCACGGCCGGGCGGGCGCGGTGCTGACCGAGCTGTCCGCGGGCGCGCAGCTGCTGGTCGTGGGCTCCCGCGGCCGGGGCGGCTTCACCGGCCTGCTGCTGGGCTCGGTCAGTCAGGCGGCCATTCACCACGCCGGGTGCCCGGTCGCCGTGGTCCGGTAGCCCGCGGGAGGTCACGTGAACGGCACGGATCGGCCGGTGGTCGTCGGCGTCGACGGCTCGCCGGCGGGCCTGGGCGCGGTGCGCTGGGCCGTCGATGAGGCGGCACTGTTCGACCGGCCGCTGGAGATCGTCCACGCGCTCACCCTCGCGGGCGAGGACGAGCCGGCGACCGACGACTACGGCGTGGCCGGGCAGGCCGCCACCCGGGCCCGGGTCTGGCAACCCGAGCTGCGGATCGCCACCCGCGCCGGGCCGGGCGACGCCGCCCGGCTGCTCATGGAGCGGTCCCGCCACGCGAGCCTGCTCGTGGTGGGCAGCCGCCGGCCGGACGAGTTCCCGGCCGTGCCGGTGAGCTTCCTCGGCGTCCAGCTGGCGGCCCACGCGCACTGCCCGGTGCTCGTGGTGCAGGACTCGCAGCACTGGGCCGGCCCGGGCGCCGCGCTGCCGCAGCACCGGCCGGTGCTGCTCGGCACGGATGGTTCGGACCGGGCGCAGCCGGCCGTCGAGCTCGCCTTCGCCGAGGCGGCCGCACGCCGCACCGGCCTCATCGCGGTCCGCGCCTGGCAGGAGCCGCCCCGGTACCGCGGCCAAGCCGACGGCATCGACCGGCTCGCCGCCGACGCCGGCGGTTCGCTCGAGGCGGAGCTGGGGCCATGGCGGGCCAGGTACCCGGGGGTCCCGGTCGAGCAGCGCACCGTCCGCGGCGCACCGGCACCGGTCCTCCTGGCCGCGGCCGGCCACGCGCTCATGCTCGTCGTCGCCCCTCGCGGCGCGGGCGGCTTCGACGGCCTGCGCCTGGGGTCGACGGCCCAGCAGGTCCTCGACCACGCGTCCGTGCCGGTGCTGGTGGCCAGGGCGCGGGACTGAGGTCAGGTGCGGGTCAGCGGGAGCTGCGCCCGCAGGCGGGTGCCGTGGCCGGGCGGGCTGTCGACGGTCAGGGAGCCGCCGAGCGCCTCGACGCGGTCGGCCAGCCCGGTGAGGCCCGTGCCGCGCTTGGGATCCGCTCCCCCGACGCCGTCGTCCTGGACCATCAGCTGCAGGTAGCCGCGCTGGACCCGCGCGTGGACCTGGACGTCCGTTGCCTGCGCGTACTTGGTGACGTTCGTCAGCGCCTCCGCCACCACGTAGTAGGCCGCGACCTCGACCGGTTCCGGCGCCCGCCCGTCCAGTTGCACGTCGAGCTCCACCGGGGCGCCGCTGCGGCGGGCCAGCGTGCGCAGTGCGGGTTGCAGGCCGCCCTCGGTCAGCATGGCCGGATGCACGCCGCGCGAGAGCTCGCGTACCTCGTTGACCGCGTCGCCCAGCCCGGTCACGACGCTGGACAGCTGCTGGTGCAGGCCGGTCATCCCCGGCGGCACATCCGCCTCCGCCCGGCGCACGTCGAGCGCTATGGCGACGAGTCGCTGCTGCACGCCGTCGTGCAGATCGCGCTCGAGCTGCCGGCGGGTCCGGTCCGTCGCGAGCACGAGCCGCTCCCTCGACCCGGCCAGCTTCTCCGAGTGCACCAGCCCGATCGCCTGGCGGGTGATCAGCAATGCCACCACGAGGGTCTCGGCGACGGTCGCGACGGGGTCGAGGGGGGCGCCCCGGACCTGCAGCACGACCGAGAGCGCGATCATGGCGGTGACCGGGACGTACGGCAGCAGCAGACGGCCCCAGCGGACGCCCGCGTGCGTCTCCCACTCCGACGTCTCCCCGGCCGGGGTGAGTGCCGCGAGGGCGACGCAGGAGAGCCCGATGACGAACCCGGCGTCGGCCAGCGTGGGCGTGCTGGTCGCGCCCCCGGACACCAGGTACGCGAAGACGCTGTCCGAGACGGACAGGCTGAACAGTCCGACGCCCAGGATGAACAGCTGCAACCGGTTCGCCGACGAGGCCGAGCCGATGAGCAGTATGACGATGACGGTCAGCAGCAGGTCGGTCACCGGGTAGGCGATCGCGATCGAGTACTCCAGCGGGTTGGTGCCGCCGGCCTGCACCACCGGCCCGAGCGCGGCGACCCAGCTGAGCACGAACAGCGCGCCCGTGACGATGAGCCCGTCGAGGACGGTCGTCGCCAGCCGCGCGCTGTGGCGCCAGGGAGAGCCCGGCGCGGCCCGGTCGGCGGCCAGCGCGATGATCGCCACGAGCGCGAACGCCGGCAGCAGCAGATATCCGGCGTCGGCCGCCGAGGGGGTCGGCAGCGGGACACCGCCGAAGAGCCGGTACCAGGACCAGAGGATCTGCCCGATCATCCAGGCACATGTTCCGGCGCCCATCCACAGCCGCCACCGCCGCTGCCCGCCGGTGTACCGCGCGGCGGTGATCCAGCAGGCCAGGGTCGCGGCGAGCGCGGCGCCGAACTGGCTACCGTCGTCGAAGAGCAGCGACCAGCGCCGGCTCAGCAGCCCCGAACACGCCACCCCGAGGACGACCACCAGCGACGCGGCGACCGCGAGCATGGCCGGCCACGGCCGGTCCCGCAGACGGGCCGATTCCGTCCGAACAGGGCCAGAACCACACGTACGCTACATTACCTTGATCAACTGGCCTTCCGGCGGGCCGAGAGCCCCGGAATCATGCTCCGCCATCACCCGCGCAGGCCGGACGGATGACCCCTGAGCAGCCGCCGTCGATCACCGGTTCGGCGCGTTTGTTCTCCCGTGCGTGGGTAGCGCGCACCCGGAGCATGACCGCTGCTATCGAACGGATTGAGCACGTGGATCTGTGCATCATGGCCGAGCGGCGCGGCGGCGAGATGATCGTCCAGGTGCGCGGCGTCATCGACATCGCCTCGGCGCCGTACCTCCGCCACGAGATCCTGAAGCTGTCCGACCGCACGCCGCCGCAATTCGTGATCAATGTGGCGGAGGTGCGGCTGATCGACGCCGCGGCGCTGCGGGTCCTGCTGCATCTGCAGCGCAGGTTCGAACACCACGGCGGCGGCCTGCGGCTCGTCGCGGCCACGACCACCACCCAGACCGCCCTCCGGCTCACCGGCCTCACCGGTCAGCTCACCGCCGACCTCGCCGACCGGCCCGTCCGCCGTTGCGCGCGGACCGACCCGCCGGGCGGGGGCGCGAGGCCGCGGTGATTTCGGCGGTGCGACCGGGGTAGCGCTCCACGTGTGAACGGCATCGGGTTCCTGACGGTCGTGGTCTGTGCGGTTGCCGTCTCGGCGGTGGCCAACCGGCGCGGCTGGCCCGGTCCGCTGGTCGTGGTGACGGTCGCCGCGGCGGTCTCGTTGTTGCCCGGCCTGCCGCGGCTGGAGCTCCCGCCGCAGCTGATCCTGGCGGTCGTCCTGCCGCCCTTGCTGTACTCGGCGGCGCTGGAGCTGTCGTTCGTCAGCTTCCGCCGCGACCTGCTGCCGATCGCCTCGCTCGGCGTCGGCCTGGTGGTGTTCACCGCGGTCGCGGTCGGGTTCGTCGCGTGGTCGCTCCTGCCCATGCTGACCGCCGCGGGCGCGTTCGTCCTGGGTGCGGTCCTCGCACCGTCCGATGCGGTCGCCGCGGTGACGCTGGGCCGCCGGTCCGGCGTGCCGAACCGCGTGACCACGATCCTGACCGGGGAGAGCCTCGTCAACGACGCCGTCGCGCTGGTCGCGTTCCAGCTGGCGGTCGCCGCGTACGCCGGCTATCGCCCGTTCATCGAGCAGCCGGTGCTGCTGGCCGTCTACACCACCTCGGCGGGGGTCGCGGTGGGCCTCGCCGTGGCGGTGATCGTGCACCTCGTCCGGCCGCGGCTGCACGATCCCGCGCTGGAGACGGTGCTCGGCGCGGTGGTGCCGTTCGTCGCGTTTCTCGCCGCGGACGAGATCCACGCTTCCGGGGTGCTCGCCGTCGTGGCGGCCGGGTTCTGGATCGGCCACCACAGCGCCGACGCGGCCTTCGCCACCCGGCTGCAGAGCCGGCAGGTGTGGCGTACCGCGGATCTGGTCCTGGAGGCGTTCGTCTTCGCGTACATGGGCCTGCAGGTGCACCTCATCCTGGAGGACGCGGCCGGCGACGGCGTCGGCGGGGGCCGGCTGGTCGCGACGATCGGGATCGTGCTGCTGGTCGTGGTCCTGGCTCGTCCGGTGTGGATCGCCACGCTGCGGCTGTTCATCAGGCGGCGCACGCCGTGGCAGGTCGGCGCCGTGCTGTCGTGGTCCGGGATGCGCGGCGTCGTGACCCTCGCCGCGGCCGCGGCCGTCCCGGCGGTCACGGTCACCGGCACGCCCGTCCCGGACCGCAACCTGATCCAGGCCATCGCACTGTCCGTCGCGGTCCTGACCATCCTGCTGCAAGGGGCCACCCTGCAGCCCCTGGTGCGCGCATTGCACCTCAGCGACGCGGCCGAACGCCGCCGCGCCGACGCCGACCTGGTCCGGGCCCTGCAGGTGGCGCGGCGGGCCGCCCATGAGGTCACCACCCGCGCCGCCGCGTCCAGCACCGGGCCCGAGGCCACCGCGATGGCGCTGATCGAGCGGCGGATGGCGCACGTGCTGTCCGCGACCTCGCACCACCTCGCCAACCAGTACGAGGCGGAGGGAACGTCGGGAGAGCCCACGCACGAACTGGTCCAGCAGATCCTCGCCCATCAGCGGCAGGCCCTGATCCGGGAGCGGGACCGCGGCCGCCTCGACGACGAGGTGCTGCGCGCCGTGCT
Organism: Dactylosporangium salmoneum; assembly: GCF_039532525.1. Classification (NCBI taxonomy): domain Bacteria; kingdom Bacillati; phylum Actinomycetota; class Actinomycetes; order Micromonosporales; family Micromonosporaceae; genus Dactylosporangium; species Dactylosporangium salmoneum. The sequence continues at coordinate 21,791 of NZ_BAAARV010000065.1, read as the reverse complement.
GCAGCAACTGGACTACGAGGAGGCGGCCGCCAGCACCGACCTGCGGACCCGGCTGTGATCGCCGCGGCCCGGCCTCGACGTATGGACCGGCCCGACAGCTGCCGTGCTGCGGAGGCGATGACCCCGGCGGATGCCATCTGCGGTAGGGCCGGTCCCTTCCAACTAACCATCCCGGCGATGACGCGGTCGTCCGCCTGGCGGCCAGGCGACCGGTCTCGATCGGACGCGGCAGCGCCATCCGATCTTCCGACCCCGGTCGGGTGACCGCAGTGCCGCCGGCGGCGCGACGCGCTCACCCGCTCCACGGGTTTCCGCGGGTCCGGACGGGTAGCCACCCGCTCGCCGCGCCGAAGTCCGATCGGCACGGCAGCGGGAAGTTCCGAAGATGTTCAACACCACGGCGGGCGGGGCCGAAGGCGCCCCGCCCGCCCGCGCCCGGGCTCCCGCGTCGCCTGTGCCGGTTCACCGACCGGTGGGCGGGTAGCTGTCGACACCGGCGCCGCGAAGGCGGACGGCGGCGTCGCCGTGCGCCGGACGAAGAGGTGGCCGAGATGTCGTCGTGGTCGATCGGCATTCTGGTGCTGGCCGTGCTGTGGCTGGCCTGTGCCGTGGCGGCACTGCGCGTGGCCGTGCGGTTGACGCGGCAGGCCGAGCGTCACATGCGGCATGTCCACGGCGATGAACACGCCTGGATCAGGCCGCGCCACGCCGGCCACGAGCGGCCGCCCGGCGCCGTGCGGCGCTGGACGGCCATGCCGAAGCGCCTCGTCCTGAAGGCATGGCGCGATACACGGGCACGAGGCCGTTAGGCCCATACCCGGCGTCTAGGCCCATACCCAATGTCCCGCCGGCCGCGCGGCCCGCCGCGGGTGAATGGCTGTTTCGCCCAGATGGGTGGGGGTAGCAGGCCCGTGCTGCAAGCCTCACACGTCAGTTCAACTCCGCGCCGACCGTACTGCCGTCGGGCGTCGCACGGGCCAGGTGCCGGTCGGCCATCACGCCGAGGGAGAGGCCATGAACTGCAAGACTCAGGTTGCTCTGGCGGCCGGCATCGGCTACCTGCTCGGGAGACAACGCAAGCTTCGCTGGGGCCTGCTGCTGGCCGCGGCGGCCATGTCCGGCCGGCTCAGCCGGCCCGGTTCCCTGCTGGACCATGGCGCGCGCGCCCTCAAGGCGACGCCGGAGCTCGGCAAGCTCGGTGAGATGGGCGCCCCCCTGGTCGAGGCGGCGAAGGACGCCACGCGGGCCGCGGTCACCGGCCGGCTCGGCTCGATCAGCGACCGGCTGCGTGAGCGCACCGACACGCTCAAGGGACGAGCCGCGCCCGAGCCCGAGGAGGAGGAAGCCGAGGAGGCACCGGTGCGCAGGAGGCGGGGCGCTGGCGGCGCCCGCCGTGCGCGGCCGCGCGCGGAGCGCGAGGAGGAACCGGAGGAGTACGAGGACGAGTACGAGGACGAAGACGAGGAAGCCGACGAGGACGAGCGCGAGGAGCGCGAGGAGGAGGACGAGGACCTGGTGAGCGCGGGCAGGCGGCGCGTTGGCCGGCCTCCGGTACGGCGGCGCAGAGAGGGATAGCCGATCATGCCTGAATCGAGCGGCAAGATCACCGGCGGCATCGGCGAGAAGATCGGCCAGCTGGTGAAGGACGAGCTGCAGGAGCTGGCCAAGGCCGCCGGGCGCCAGGCGATCGAGACGGCCGGCCGGAAGGTCGGTTCCTTGACGGAGCACCTGACCGAGTACGCCAGCAAATCGGGCAGCCCCAAACTCAGCGCGGCAGCGGCCGGCGCCGAGCAGCTCGCCGAGGGGCACTCGCCGGTCCGGGCGGCGCTCTCCGGCGGCTGGGCCGGCCTCAAGCAGAAGGTCAAGGGCATCTTCGGCGGCGGCAAGGGCAAGCAGAAGAAGCTGAAGCTCACCAACATCGAGGAGACGCTGGACGTCGGCGTGCCGGTGCGGGTCGCCTACAACCAGTGGACGGAGTACTCCCAGTTCCCGAGCTTCATGAAGAAAGTCGAGAACGTCGAGAAGGAGTCGGACGAGAAGACCAACTGGAAGGCACAGGTCTTCTGGTCCCACCGCACCTGGGAAGCCACGGTCATCCAGCAGGTCCCCGACTACAACATCGTCTGGCGATCCAAGGGGGCGAAGGGCCACGTCGACGGCGCGGTCACGTTCCACGAGATCGGGCCGAACCTCACCCGGGTCATGCTGGCCATGGAGTACCACCCGCAGGGATTCTTCGAACGCACCGGAAACCTGTGGCGGGCGCAGGGGCGCCGGGCCCGGCTGGAGTTCAAGCACTACCGGCGCCACGTCATGACCCAGTCGATTCTCAACCCGGACGAGATCGAGGGCTGGCGCGGCGAGATCCGCGACGGCGAGGTCGTGAAGGACCACGAGACCGCGCTCCGGGAGGAAGAGGAACAGGAGCAGGGCGAGCGCGAACCTGAAGCCGAAACGCCCGAGAAGCCCGAGGAAGAGGAGCCTGAGGAAGAAGAGGCCGAGGAAGGGGAAGAAGAGGAAGGGGAAGAAGAGGAAGGGGAAGAGGAGGAAAAGGAAGAGCCGGAGAAGGACGAAGGCGAAGAGCCGGAGGAGCAGGCACCACGGGAGCGGCCCCGGCGGCGCCAGGTGCGGCCCGTGCGGCGCACCACCGACAGCTCCGGCCGCGCGGACCGGCCGAGCGGCCGCGATCGGAGGGATTGACGATGAGCACGTCCTTGCAGCCGAAGGGTGGCGGAGGAGGCATCGAACGACCGACCTCGTCGTCGTTGGCCGAAGTGATCGACACGATCCTCGACAAAGGGCTGGTCATCGACGCGTACGTGCGGGTCTCACTCGTCGGCATCGAGCTGCTGACCATCGATGCCCGCATCGTGGTGGCCAGTGTCGACACCTACCTCAGGTTCGCCGAGGCGGTCAACCGCCTGGACATCTCGCAGGAGAAGGCAGGCCTGCCGGAGCTCGTCGGGGACATCACCGAGGGCGGCGCCAAGCGCAAGGTCAAGGGCGGCGCGCAGGGGGTGCTCGATGCGGTCGGGGAAAAGGTGCGGGATGTCATCGACACCGGCTCCGAACGGGAGAAGGCGCCGCGGCGACGGAGGGAGAGCTGACATGCCTGAGGTCACCGGCGTGTACGTGTACGGCATCGTCCCCGGCGATGTCGAGGCCGACCCCGAGGCGCGCGGCGTCGGCGGGGACTCCGCCAGCGTGACGGTGGTGCACCACGGCCGGATCGCGGCCATGGTGAGCGAGCTCGACCTCGATCGCCCGCTCGGCACGCCCGCCGACCTGCTCAGCCACGAGACTCTGCTGGACGCGACCGCCGCGGTGGTGCCGGTGCTGCCGGTGCGCTTCGGCGCGGTACTGACGCACCGGCAGGCCGTCGTCGACGAGCTGCTGGCCCCCCACCACGACGAGTTCGACGCGGCGCTGCGCGAGCTCGAGGGCAAGGCGCAGTACGTGATCAGCGCCCGATACGTGCGGGACTCGGTGCTGCGCGAGGTGATCGCCGCGGACCCACAGATCTCGCGGCTGCGCGAGGCGATCCGCGACAAGCCCGAGGACGCGACCCGCAACGAGCGCATCGCGCTCGGCCAGGCCGTCAACACCGCGATCGACGCCCGCCGCCAGGCCGACACCCAGGCGGTCGCCGAGGCCGTCGCGCCCGTGGCGGAGGGCGTCATCACCCGCGAGCCGGCCGGCGAGTACGAGGCGGCCGCGGTGGCCGTGCTCGCCGACCTCGACCGCGAACAAGAGCTCGTGCGCAAGGTGGAGGAGCTGGCCGAGCGGCGGTCCGGGCAGCTCGAGGTCCGGCTGCTCGGTCCGCTGGCGCCGTACGACTTCGTCACCGCCCTGCGACCCGGGGAATGACCATGGGCATCCTCAGCGCTCTGCTGACCGCCCCGATCGCGCCGGTCCGGCTCGCGGTCTGGGTCGGTGAGCTGATCCGCGACCAGGTCGACCACGAGCTGTACGACCCCGGCGTGATCCGGCGCAAGATCCAGGAGGTCGACGAGGCCCGCGCCGCCGGGCGGATCAGCCCCGAGGACGCCGAACAGCTGCAGCAGGAGCTGCTCGAGCGGCTGATCCGGCCCGCCGGTTGAACCGAGCAGGAGGACTGAGCCGTGCCTCGTTCACGCAACGACTACGACGAGCAGGACACGTACGACGACGTCCCGGAGCCGCTGCCGCCCGGCTCGATCGCCAAGATGACCCTGCGCAACGTCGCCGAGCTGACCGGCAAGCAGTCGGCGGGCATCACCGCCCTGGAGCCCGACGACGAGGACGGCTGGCTGGTCGAGGTCGAGGTCGTCGAGGAGCGCCGCATCCCGTCGTCCGGCGACATGCTGGCCATCTACCGGGCCCAGGTCACCGCCGACGGCGAGCTGAGCGGACTGCGCCGGATCCGGCGGTACCCCCGGGGCAAGGGCGATTCGGAGGTGGCCTGACATGCGCCAGAACCCGTACTCGGACTCGGCGCTCGCCACCGGCGGCAGCCGCGCGGTGGCCAGCGGGAACCAGCCGGCGAACCTCGGCGACATCCTGGAGCGCGTCCTCGACCGCGGCATCGTCATCGTCGGTGACATCCGGGTGAGCCTGCTCGACATCGAGCTGCTCACCATCAAGCTGCGGCTGGTGGTCGCCTCGGTCGACACCGCCCGCCAGATGGGCATCGACTGGTGGGAGCACGACCCGTGGCTCACCTCGCAGGCCAAGGAGTCACTGCCGCCCGGTACCTCCCCGGAGGCCGGCGAGCGGCTGCCGTCCGGGACCTCCCGGGAGGCCCTCGGGACCACGAAGGACCGGGAGGCCCTCGGGACCAGCAAGGAGCGGCGCGCGACCACGAAGGAGGCACGCGATTCCGCGAAGGAGGCACGCCGTGGGTGACGGCGTCTGGCTGCACGCGATCGCCCGCGACCTCGAGCCCGGCGCGGTCGAGGGCCTCACCGGGGTGACCGGCGCCCCGGTGCGCACCGTGGCGACCGCGGGGCTCGTCGCCGTGGCCAGCCCCGTCGACCTCGACCAGTTCGGCGCGGAGCCGCTGCGCCGCAACCTCGAGGATCTCGCCTGGCTCGAACGCGTGGCCCGGGCCCACCACGCCGTCGTGGCCGAGCTCGCCCGCACGCACACGGTGGTTCCGGCGCCACTGGCCACCGTGTACCGCGACGACGCTGGCGTCCGCGAGATGCTGACGCAGCGCCGCGGCGACCTCGACGCGGTGCTCGAACGGGTCGACGGCCGGGCCGAGTGGGGCGTGAAGATGTACGCCGAACCGGCCGCGGCCCCGCAGCCCCAGCAGCCCGCACAGTCCTCGCAGGACGCACCAGCAGGCTCGGGCGCGGCCAGTCCCGGCCTGGCCTACCTGAAGCGGCGCCGGGCGCAGCTGTCCGCCGACGAGGAGCAGTGGCGGCACGCGGCCGACGGGGCCGAGGCTGCCCACGCCACCCTCGCCGCGTGCGCCGCGGCGGCCCGGCGGCACCCGCCCCAGGACCGCCGGTTGAGCGGCCGGCCCGAGCCGATGCTGCTCAACGGCGCCTACCTGGTCGACCGGCGCAGCGCGGACCAGTTCGCCGACCTCGTCGCCAGCCAGGCCGCGAGCCACGCCGAGCTGCGCGTCGAGCTCACCGGGCCGTGGCCGCCGTACTCGTTCGCCGCGGCCGACGAGGCATCGCCATGACGTCCATCGCCGTGCGCCCCGCCGAACGGGCGTCCCTCGTGGACCTGCTCGACCGGCTCCTCGCCACGGGCGTCGTCATCACCGGCGAGGTGACGCTGTCCATCGCCGGGGTCGACCTGGTGTACGTCTCGCTGCGCGCGCTCCTCTCGTCGGCCGGCACCCCCGGCATCATCGAGACGGCGCGACGGTGACCGCGCCCCGCGAGGAGCCGACGCCGATCCGTCCGCCGGGCCACCGGATCGAGGTCGATCGGGAAGCGGCCGAGCGCGGCTTCGCCAGCCTGGTGCTCACCGTCGTCGAACTGCTGCGCCAGCTGATGGAGCGGCAGGCGCTGCGCCGCATCGACGCGGGAGGCCTCTCCGACGAGCAGATCGAGGAGATCGGCGTCACCCTCATGGCGCTCGAGGAACGCATGACCGAACTGCGCGAGCACTTCGGGCTCTCGGCCGAGGACCTCAACCTCGACCTGGGCCCGCTCGGCACGCTGCTGCCGGACAACAGGCCCCCGCACCAGTAGGGCCGTCAGGCCGCGGGCCCGGGTCAGACCCCGAGGTCGGCGAGCAGGCGGCGGGCGTGGCGGCGGGCGTCGAGGAGCGCGGCGACGCGAACCGCGCCCCCCGGGCTGGCGGCGCGATCCGCGGCGTGCAACAGCAGGTTGACGGCGAACGGTTCGACGATGTCGGCGTGGACGGCGCGCGCGTCGATGGCCCGCCGGATCCCCGGCTCGGGGACGTCGAAGGCGAGGGCGGCGAGATCGATGCCGGCGAGGTACATCCCGGCGTGGGTGAAGCCGGTCAGCGCCAGCCGGCCCGAGGGAAGCCGGATCACGTGGCGCGGGGACAGGCTGCCATGGGCGAAGGTCCGGTCGTCCAGGCAGCGGCGCACCAGGGCGGCGAGCCGGTCGGCCTCGTCGCCGCTGAGCCGGCCGGCCCGCTCGTGCCGCGCGATCCAGGCGGCGTAGTCAACCGTCCATCGCCCGGCGTCGGCCGGCAGCGGGCGCCAGGTGGACAACAGCGCGGCGAGGTGGGTCACCGCCGCCCAGTCGGTGCCGCCGCGCCGTCGCAGCGGTTCGCCGAGGGGACGGGTGACGACGAGCGCGCGATCGTCGTGCCAGCGGTACTCCGGCACGAGCAGCCGGGGCGGGCGCCGGCGGAATGCCTGCGCGACACCCAGCCGGCGGCGGAACCGGCGCACGGCGCCCGGGTGGTCCGCGGTACGGATGACCACGGCGACCGGCTCGCCGTTCCAGCGGCCGGCCAGCGTGAGCTCGGCCGCCCCGGGCTGTGCGGGGAACCGGCGGTCGAGGGTCAGCGCCGCCGGGAGACCACCCGGGGTCCACAACCTCGCGCCGCCGGAGGCGGGACCGGCCGGCGGGGCCGGGACCGCCGCCTGCACCAGGGGTTCACGCCGGGCGGGCGGTGGCGAGCCGCCGAGCGCCTGCAGCCTGCGGGTGCATCGCGCCGCGGCCCGGCGCAGCTCGGCCAGTTCCCGCCCCGACCAGTCCCGGGCCGCGCCGTCGACGACACACAGCGCGCCCAGCACGTGCCCGTCGCGGCCGTGGACCGGGGCGCCGGCATAGGCCGTGACGCCGAGGTCGCCGATCGCGTCGCTGGTGTGCAGCACCGGGTGCCGCCGCACGTCGGCGATCGCCAGCGAGCGGCCGGCGCCGACGACGTACTGGCAGATGGAATGACTCAGCGGTGCCTCACGCCGCCGCTGGAACGGTTCGGGCAGCCCGGTCGCGCCGGGCATGATCTGCCGGAACCGCTCGACCAGGACGAGCAGGACCATCGGGACCCCGAGCAGGCCGGCGGTCAGCTCCACGACGCGGTCGCACCACGGCTCCGGCCGCGCCCGCAGGCCCGTGGCGGCGACCGCGTGCAGCCTCGCCACGTCCCGCACCGCGGCCGCGGTACCGAGCACGTCGATCATGGCCACCTCTCTTGCCGTCCGGACCGGCGGGGCCGCTGCCATCGGCTGCGACGATGAGTGATGAGTAATGGCGGCGGCCTACCCACCCAATCCACCTGAGCGCGCACCGCACCCGGTATGCATCCATCGATCGGCCCGACGTGGGTGGCCGAACCGCGACGGGTCGGCGTCGATCGGCCATGAATCAATTCGCCCGGCGCAGGAGGTGGACACGGCGGTACGCCGTACTGCATCGTCGGCGTGACGGCCAGTAGCCATAACGTGGTCGACGAGCGGGCGGCCGTCGCGTTCTGCTGTCCAGGCGTCGGGAGACCAGCCGATGGATCGCCAGATCGTGCACCGCTATCGACGTCTCGCGGCCGTGTGCGGCGGCCCGCACGCGGCAGCCGCCGCCGTCGAGCGCCGGTCCGGACCTGCGGCGTCGTGATGGCCGCAGCACCGGATCCACCGGCCGCGGGTGCGTTCCTGCGCCGCCCGCGGCTGCTGTCCGCGCTGGACAAGGCCCGCACCGCGGCAGTGTCGGCCGTCTACGGCCCGGCCGGCATCGGCAAGACGACCGTGCTGCGCGACTGGCTCACCCAGCTGCCCCGATCCCTGCCGGTGCTCTACGCCGAGCTCGCCGAGGCCGGCACGGCACGCCTCTGGTCCTCGGCCGATCCGGCCGAGCGCCGCCGTCCGGTGGACGACCTGCCGGCGGCGGTCGCCCGCCTCGACGGCCTGCCCGGGCCCCGGGCGGCGCAGCGCCCGCTGACCGTCGTGCTGGACGGCATCGGCCCGCGCACCGACGCGCAGGGCCTGCGCCGGCTCCTGGACCGGCTGCTGCCCCCGCCGTCGGCCGACCGCCGGCGCCGGCCCCCGATCCGGCTCGTCCTGGCCAGCCGGACGAACCTCGACCTGGCCGCGAGCGAACAGGCCACGCCACCGGTCCAGGCCGTGCTCACCGCCGACGACCTGCGGCTGACCAGCACGGAAACGGCACAGCTGTGCACGCAGCGGGGGCTGCGCCTCGCGCCCGTCGCGCAGCGGCGCCTCTACGCGATCACCGGCGGCTGGGCCGCCGGACTGTCGGTCTTCATCGACACGCTCCTGCACTACCGGTACGACACCGGGCCGCAGCTCGACGAGCTGTTGCGCACCGGGGCGGGGCTCGACGGCTACCTCGAGCACGAGGTGCTGTCGGGCCTGCCGGGCGACGTGCGGGAGGCGGCCCGGGCCGCCAGCATCCTCACCTCCTTCAACGCCGCGCTGTTCACCGCCGTCACCGGGCTCCAGGACAGCGAGAGGCTGCTGGCGACGCTCGCCGACCAGCACCGGTGTGTCGTGGCGCTCGACCGCGCCTCCGGCTGGTACGCCTTTCCCCGGCTGTGGCGGGCCGCCCTGAACGCCGGCCTGCTCGACTCCGCCCCCGACCGGATACAGGCCCTGCATCGCAGCGCCGCCGCCTGGTACGCCGAGCACGGCCGGCCGGCCGAGGCGCGGCGCCATGCCTCGGCCGGCGGCGACAACGGCCTCGCCGGCCTGGTCGCGGCCGCCGCGCCACGCGTTCCCGCCGGGCCTGCCGCGCCCACCCCCGCGCGGCCGCCGGGCGGACCCTCGGCGGCGTCGGACGCGCTCGCCTCTGCCTGGCACGCGGTACAGGCCGGCAACCCGGTCACGGCCGAACGGCACCTGGCCGCGGCACCGCACGGGTCGGCCGCCGAGGAGACGACCGCCGCACGGATCCGCGCGCTCGCCGACTGCCAGCGAGGCCGCCTGCGTTCGGCCGCGCGCATCGCCGGCGACGTGCGCTCCGCCCTGCACCGGCGGGGCATCGCCGACTCCCAGGACGAGAGCTGGGCGCTGCTCACCCTGGCGGCCGTCGCCGTCCAGCGCGGCCGGCCCGCCCGGGCGCACCGGCACCTCGACGAGCTGCTGGTCCAGAACTGGCCGCCGGGCCCGGCCCTGCAGGCCTGCGAGGTCTTCTGCCGCATCCTGGCCGGCTACCAGGCCGGGCAGGTCGACGCGGCCCTGGGCGCCCTCGAGCAGCTCATCGTCGAGGAGGCGGACATGCTCGTCGTGCCTGTCTGGGGCCCTCGCGCGGCGCGCGTCGAGCTGCTGGCGGCCCGCGGGCTGCTCGACGACGCCCGGCGCTGCCTCGACGCCGACGCCGGCAGTTTCCCGTCGATCGTCACCGCGATCGCCGCGGCGAAGATCGACGTCGCCGACTCCAACCTTCGCCACCCCACCGCGACGGTCGAACGCCTGCTCCTGCCGTTCCTGGAACACGACCAGCCGTCGCTCGTCCACGCCGTGGAGGCGCACCTGCTGCTCGGCGCCGCGGCCCGCAGCGAGGGCCGCCTCGAGCAGGCCGGCCGGCACCTGCGCGAGGCCGGCTCCCTGGCCGGCGAGGAGTCGCTGCGCAGCCCCTTCATCGTGCTGGACCGCATCACCGGTCTCCCGGCGCACGCGGAGCCCGACCTGTCCGCGACGCTCGGCGGGTCAGTCCCCGCCCGCGGCCATCCCGTCGCGCTGACCGAAGCCGAGACGAGCGTCCTGCAGCTGCTGCCCGGATTCCTCACCGCCACCGAGGTCGCCGCGTGCCTGCACCTGTCGCTCAATACCGTCAAGACCCACGTTGCGACGATCTACCACAAGCTCGGCGTCCACCGCAGGCGCGACGCCGTCCGGCGCGCCCGGCAACTCGGTCTGCTGTAGCGGCTCGCGCCGGACGACGTGGCGCGGATGTACACCCGACGATCAGCCGGGCGCACCTGCGGCCTGGTCGCGCTCGACCCGCGCGTCCGGGCCCGGGAACACCAGTGCCTCGTGCTGGCTGTCGAACCACCGCACGACGTACGGCGGGCTTCCGTCGTCATGCCGGACCGCGGTGATGACGCCGACACGGCGGTGATCCCCGACGTGCCTGCCCTCTTCGACCAGCCTGTCGCCGACCTTGGCCTTCATGACCCGTTCCCCCTTCTCGTGTACGTCTCCACCCCAATCGGCGGCGCATCCAGGCCTTTGCTGCCCAGGCCGGGACGCCTCATGCCGACGGCCGGAAAAGTCCCCGATGGAGTCGTCGTCCGGCGGGCCGGCCCCGCCTCACGGGTCAGCTCATCTGGTCCCGCCTCGGTCAGCTCATCTGGCCCCGCCTCACGGGTCAGCTCACCTGGTCCCGCCTCACGGGTCAGCTCATCTGGCCCCGCCTCACGGGTCAGCTCACCTGGTCCCGCCTCACGGGTCAGCTCATCTGGCCCCGCCTCACGGGTCAGCTCATCTGGTTGAGGCGAAACGGATCCATGCCGGACCCACGACGCTGGTGGTTGGCCGATATCTGCGAGCCACACGCAACCAGCTGGCAGAAAGGAATCCGCCATGACACTCAGCCCCTACCCCTCGAGGCGTCTGCAGGCCGGCGGACGGCTGACGCCGCTGTACCGGTGGGATCCGCGCCGGGAGATCGAGGACATCTCCACCCGGTTCAACCAGCTGATGGCCGACTTCTTCGGCGAGCCGGCCACCACGTCCCGCTGGCAGGACTGGCCGGCGATGACGCCGGTCGACGTGGAGGAGACCGACAGCGCCTACATCGTCGACGTCGACCTTCCGGACGTCGACCCGCACGACGTCAACGTCGAGATCCGCGGCGAGGAGCTGCGCATCACCGGCAAGTTCCAGCAGCGGCAGCGCGGCGGGGTCATGCGCCGCCAGAACCGCCCGACCGGGGACTTCGAGTACCAGGTGGACCTGCCGGGCGACGCCGACGCCGACAAGGTGGAGGCCACCTTCGGCAACGGCGTGCTGACCATCACGGTGGCCAAGGCGGAGGAGCTCACGCCGCGCAAGATCGAGATCCGCGCCCACGAAGCGCAGCAGCGCAACCAGCGCCAGTCGCAGCAGTCCGCACAACGCGGCGAACAGCAGGGGCGCCAGAAGAGTTGACGCCAGGCGGCCGTGTCCCCGGTCGCCGACCCGGTCGGGGACGCGGTCTCGCACCCTTGTCGCGGACGTGCCGTTCAGCACCTACGGTCGACCGTTTCATGCCTACGGCCGATCGTTTCATGCCTACGGCCGATCGTTTCATGCCTACGGCCGATCGTTTCATGCCTACGGCCGATCGTTTCATGCCTACGGTCGACCGTTTCATGCCTACGGTCGACCGTTTCATGCCTACGGCCGATCGTTTCGTGCCGACGGCCGATCGTTTCGTGCCGACGGTCGATGAGGAGACTCCAGGCCCGGCTTCGCTGAGACGGAGGCCGTGATGGTGCGCGACGCCCGTTGCTGGACATGGCTGGTGGCCGCGTTCGCGGCCGGCCTCGCCGCTGGGATCGCAGGGAAGTCGGTCGACCAGGTCGTGATGATCATCGCCCGGCGGCCGGTCCGCCCGCGGCCTGGTGACCGGACGCCGCCCGGCGAATCACATCCCGGACGTCACCCGCCGCCGGTGTGGCGGTGAGGAGGGCGGGTAGCCGCCTCCGCGCCGGCCCGCCCGGGGCCGGCCTGGATGGAGGTCACTGATGCCCATCGCACAAGCCCGCCACCACCGGCTGCCGGCGCTGGCCGAGACCGGATACGAGATCCTGCGGCCGTATGCCGGGCCGCTCGACCCGGCAGAGTGGGAGCACCTGAAGTACCTGGACTGGAAGTCCGGCGGCGACACCAACTTCGCGGTGCTGGCGTCCGCGCTCGGCGACGACGATCCACGCGGGTTCTGGGAGCACGGCCTGCCGGACAAGGACGCGGTGTGGACGGCGAACGCCGCGCTCGCCCCCACCCTGCGCGAGTGGGTCCACTCGGTCGGTGCCCGTTTCGGCCGGGTGCGCATCATCAAGCTCGCGACGTCGACCGATGAGGAAACGGTCGTCCAGCGGCACCTGCACCTGGACGACAACAACCGGCTGAACCCCGAGGGCGAGGGCTGGGTGGTGCGCGCCTGGCTGAACCTGACGGACGACCCCGACAGCTACATGATGCTGCGCGAGGACCGCGACGACCCGGCGACCGAGCACCGCATCCCGATGCCGCGCGGCGCCCAGTTCGTCGTGGACACCGAGCGGCTCTGGCACGCGGCGTTCCACCCGGGACCGGAGCCGCGGTACGCGATGATCGCCAGCTTCGAGTCCGGCCCGCACCTGCAGGCCTGGATGGACAGCCAGCGGGTCGCCCTTCCCGGGCGCCAGGCCGCGCCGCAGGACTTCTCGGGCGCGGCGGCCGAGCGCTCCTGACCTCGTCCGGCTCCTTCCGGTCCGGGCTCGGCCCGCGCGGCGACGGTTCACGGCAGAGCCTGAACGCCGCATGACCCGGCAGGTGCTCGACCACGCCTCGGCCCCGGTCATGGCCGCCCGCCACTGAGGCCGGGCGGCCGCGACCCGGCCCGGCAGGGACTCGCACGGCCCGCTCTTCCCGGCAGGTGCACACGGCCCTTCCGGGCGCAGGTGCACACGGCCCTTCCGGGCGCAGGTGCACACGGCCCTTCCGGGCGCAGGTGCACACGGCCCTTCCGGGCGCAGGTGCACACGGCGGTGACGTCAGCGCCGCGGCCGGCGTCAGCTTGTTGCACGCCGAGCCGGTCCGGGCGGTGCGCGACGCGCTGTCCCGCCGGCTGCCTGGCGTCGCCGGTGTGGACATCTAGGGCTCATGCCGCCCGGCCGGCAGCCGCCGGTCAGAGAGCCTCCTCGGCCCGAGGCTCGGCGTGGGCGACGAGCACGGGGCATTCCGCGCGCTGCAGCAGGTACAGGCCGACCGAGCCCAGCAGCAGCCCGGCGAGGCCGCGGTGGCCGCGACTGCCGATGACGACGAGCCGGGCGCGCCCCGATCGCTCGCACAGCACGTCGCCCGCGTCGCCGGTGACGCCGTGGAACTCCCACGGCACGCCCGGGTGCTCCCGCCCGGTCTCCGCCACCCGCGCGGCCGCCGACTCCGACAGTGCCCGGGCGGCCTCCGCCGTGTCGTACAGCACCGGGGGCAGCCCCAGCGCCGGCGGCGTGAGCGGCGGCTCGATGGCCCGCACCGCGATGAGCTCGGTGCCCCAGCGCTCGGCCTCGGCGAAGGCCAGGCGCAGCGCCGCGCCGGACGAGGCCGAGTCGTCGACGCCGACCAGCACGCCACCGTCCGGCTCCGCACGGCCGCGCACCACGGCGACCGGACAGCTGGCCCGCGTCGCCACCTGCTGGCTGATCGAGCCCAGCATCGCGCTGGCGGCCCGATGGCGGCCCCGCGTGCCGACCACGAGCAGGTCGGCCTCGTCGGCCACGCCCAGCAGCACGTCGGCCGGGTGGCCCAGGACCGCCGCCGGCCGCACGTCCACGCCCGGCACGGCGGCCTCGGCGTCGCGCCCCCAGTCGGCCACCAGCGCGTCGGCCAGCTCCCGGGCGGCCTCCGCGAGCCCGCCGCGGGGCGCCAGCGCGGCCGGTACGCGCCAGCGGTACGCCAGCAGGATGCGCAGCGTCGCGCCCCGCCGAGCCGCGGTCGTCGCCGCCCACCGCAGGGCCTCCGCAGACGGCTCGCCGCCGTCGACACCGACCACGACCTGACCGCCGGCCATGCGTCCCACCTCCCGTGTCGGCCCGGTGCCGAGGTGCCCCTCGGGGCGCTCTTCATGCGTCGGCGGGCCGCAAAAGGGACGTTCGGCCTTGCCGCCCTCCCCCGATGCGGGGGCAGCATGGACGGTGGGGAGTCCCGACGTGGAAGGGGGGCACTCCGATGGCGTACCGATACGGCCCGGTGGTGGTCGGTGTCGACGGCTCGGCGCAGAGCATGGGCGCGCTGCGCTGGGCCGCGGACGAGGCCAGCCGGTGCACTCGCATGCTGCACGTGGTCACGGTGCTACCCGAAGGAGCGAGCGCCGCCGGCGCGGGCACCGCGGCGCGCGCCGCCGTGGAGGCGCAGCGCTGGCGGGTCGGCGTCGCGACCGTGGCCGAGACCCGCCGCGGCGCGCCGGTCGACGTGCTGCGCGAGCTCGCCGGGGAGGCACGCCTCGTCGTCGTCGGCGGACGCGGCGCAGGCCCGGACGACGGCCGGCCGATGGGCTCCGTCAGCGAGGCGCTGGGCGCCCGCGCGGACGCACCGGTCCTCATCGTCCACGAGGCGCAGCGCTGGGCGGGGCCCGATGCGGCACTGCCCCACACGGCGCCGGTCGTCACCGGCTTCGACGACTCCGACTCGGCCCGCCGGGCACTGCGCCTGGCCTTCGAGGAGGCGGCCCGGCGCGGCGTGCGGCTCGTCATCGTCCAGGCCTGGCCGCACCCGGACCTGTGGCGGCCGGGGGAAGGCCGCTGCACCGACCTCAGCGCCCAGGAGAACGCCGTGCACAACGCGCTGTGCGAGGCCGCCCAACCCTGGCACAAGGAGTTCCCGCTCGTGGAGGTCGAGGTGCGCAGCGAGCCCGGCGAAGCCGTCCATGCCCTCACGATGGCCTCGCAGTGGGCCGGGCTGATGGTCATCGGAGCCCGCTGCCCGGCCGACCGGGTGCAGCCGGGCCACCTGTCGGTGGCCCGCCGGGTGCTGTGGCACGCCGCCTGCCCGGTCCTCATCGCCCATGGCCCGGCCCGGACACCCGCGTGGCGGGTCGCGCCCGCCGCGGCGTGAGGACGCGACCCGTCACCGGCGCACGGCTCACCCGGCCCGGGCCGTGACCGGGACCGCCGACCCGCCACCGGCGCACGGCTCGCCGGCCCGAGCCGGGGTCGCTGACCCGCCGCCAGCGCATGGCCCGGTCACGGCCCGGGCCGCAAACGCGAGCACCGACCCGCCGCTGGCGCACGGCCCCGTCACGGCCCGGGCCGCAAACGCGAGCACCGACCCGCCGCTGGCGCACAGCCCGCCGGCCCGGGCCGTTACCGGGACCGCCGACCCGCCACCGGGGCCTGGCTCAGCCGGCCTTGGCCGTGACCCGGACCGTGCGGACCCCGGCGGTGGTGCGCACCAGCGCCCCCGCGACCGCCAGCTCCGTGTCGTCGTCGAACGGGCCGTCGATCGTCGCGACGTTGTCGTGGACGGTCACCGGCCAGCGCCGCCGCCCGTCCGCGTAGGCGTCGAGGCGACGCTGGGCCTCGCGCTGGGCGGCCTCGTCGGTGGGCAGCAACGTGCGCAGCACGTCGCAGCGGCTGACGACGCCGACGACGTGCTCCTCGGTGACGATCGGAACCGTGTGGGCGTCCCGCTGCACCATGACCGCCACCAGGTCGGCGATGTCGGCGTCCGGCCACGCCGCGACCGGCAGGCCGCCCATCACGTCCCGCACCAGGCGGGACCCGGCGCCGGCCGCATGGCGCAGCACGTCGCGTTCGCTGAGCATGCCGACCAGCGTGCCGTCCTCCTCGACGACGGGGACCGCCGTGATCGACCACCGTTCCAGCAGCGCCACCCCGTCCCCGACGGGCGCGTCCGCGCGCACCGTGCGGGCCGGGGCGCTCATGATGTCCTTGGCGTGCATGACTCCTCCTCCGGACTCGCGGCCTCCCTACATCTCGATCCTCCGCGCCGCGCCCGTGTCCGGTCAGGAAACTTCACCCGAACCCTGCCGCGGCATATGTCCGAATCTGCGCGGCTCGACTATCACCCGACCGACGGCGCGGGCACGGACGCGCGCGGCGCCGCCTGCGGAAGGGTAGGGAACAGCATGGAACGTCCGGCCGACCCCCTCGGACGCCGCCACGCGCTCGGCGGCGCGGGCACGGACCGGCGCGGGCACGGACCGGCGCGGGCACGGACCGGCGCGAGCCCGGACCGGCGCGAGCCCGGACGGCCCGCCGGGGCGGGCCCAAGGACCCTGCCGGGGCCGCCCGGCGGGCTCGACACTGAAGGCGGAGTAGGAGGTGCCCGATGAACGAGCTGCGCGTGCTGGATGTGATGACGCCCGACGTCGTCGTGGCCACGGCGGACTGCCACGCCCGGCAGCTCGTCGACGTGCTCACGGACTTCGGGGTGAGCGGGCTGCCGATCGTCGACGAGCGCGACCGGGTGCTGGGCGTGGTGTCCGAGGCCGACCTGCTCATCACCGTCTCGGACCCCGGCGACGACGCGGACCCGAGCGCCGCCGAGCTGATGACCGCGCCCGCCGTCACGGTCGGCGCGGACGCCCCGATCCGGTTCGCGGCCCGGCTCATGGCCCGTCACCGGGTCAGGCGACTGCCCGTCGTCGAGGACGGCAGCGGCCGGCTGCTCGGCATCGTGACCCGCGGCGACCTGATGCGCCGCGCACTGCGCAGCGACGCGGCCGTCGAACGCGACGTCGTCGACCAGGTGGTGCTGCCCGCGTTCGGCGTCGACCCGACCGCGATCGACGTCAAGGTGGCCGACGGCGTCGTCACGCTGCACGGCGCGGTGGAACGGCGCAGCGCCGCCCAGCGGCTGGCCGCGCTCGCCCGGGCCGTCGACGGCGTGACCGGGGTCGTCGAGGAGCTGTCCTGGCGCGTCGACGACACCGTCGTCCGGCATCGCCACGCGCCGGGGAGGTAGCCCGCCAGGCGGGATGCGCCGGACGACCGGCGAGGGGCAGCGCTCAACCGCCGGCGTCGACGGCGAGCAGGGCCGCGAGCTGGCGCAGCACGCCGGCCCGGGCCCGCGCCAGCGCTCCCGCCCCGCCGCCGGCAACGGCGTAGCACCGGCGGCGGCGCGGCGCCGATGTTTGCCGGGGCGGCCGCGGGGCAGGTCTGGGCCCCGTGCCGATGCGCTGCCTGCCGCCGCCCGACGGCGCGCGGGTGCGCGGCGACGGCATGCCATGGCCCGCCCCTCGGCTGCACCACCCGGCCAAGACGTAGCCGAACAGACGTACCCGATGGTGTCCACCCCGCCGTCCCCGTGGGACCCACTGCGCGGCCCCGTGTTCCGCTGGCTGTGGCTGGCCGTGCTGGGCAGCCAGATCGGCACCTGGATGCAGACCGTCGGCGCCCAGTGGCTGCTGGTGGACGAGCCCGGCGCGGCGGTGCTGGTGGCGCTGGTGCAGACCGCGGGCACGCTGCCGGTGGTTCTGCTGGCCCTGCCCGGCGGGGCGCTGGCCGACTCGCTCGACCGGCGGCGGCTGCTGATCTGGGTGCAGCTGTTCCAGCTCGCCGTCGGCGCGGTGCTCACCGCGCTGACCGTGGCCGGGCAGATGACCCCGGCGCTGCTGCTCACGCTCACCTTCGCGCTGGGCTGCGGCATGGCGCTGACCAATCCGGCGTACCAGGCGCTGATCCCGGAGCTGGTCCCCCGCACGCAGCTGCAGTCGGCGGCGGCGCTGGGCTCGGTCAGCACCAACCTCGCCCGCGCGGTCGGCCCGGCGCTGGCCGGGGTCCTCGTCGCGCGCGTCGGCGTGGCGGCCGTCTTCGCCATCAACGCCCTGACGTTCCTGCTCTTCGCGGTGGTGCTGTTCCTGTGGCGGCGCCACCCGCCCCAGCAGGACGCGGTGCTGCCGGAGCCGTTCCTCGCCGCGCTGCGGGCCGGCGGCCGGTACGTGCGGCACTCCCCCGCGATGCGCCGGTTCCTGCTGCGCACCGGCGTGTTCGTCGTGCCCGCGGTCGCGCTGTGGGCGCTGCTGCCACTCGTGGCCAGCCGGCGCCTGCACCTGGGCGCCGGCGGCTACGGCCTGCTGCTCGCCGCGCTCGGCGCCGGCGCCGTCCTCGGCGCGGTGCTCATGCCCCGGATACGGGTGGCGCTGAGCGACAACCGGCTCCTCGCCGTCGGCAGCCTGGTCTATGCGCTGGCGCTCGCGGTGCTGGCTCTCGTGCAGGTCCCCGCGGTGGCCGTGGCGGTGCTGGTCCCGGCCGGCACCTCCTGGATGGCCGTGCTGTCCAACACCAACGCCCTGGTGCAGCTGTTCCTGCCGGGCTGGGTGCGGGCCCGCGGGCTCGGCACCTATCAGGGCGTGCTCTTCGGCGGCCAGGCGTTCGGCGCGCTCGGCTGGGGTCTGGTCGCGCAGCGCGCCGGCCTGGTTCCCGCCCTGCTGGCCGCGGCCGCGGTGACCGCGCTGGGGGCGGCCACCCTCCGGCGCTGGCCGCTCGTCGAGACCCGGGAACTCGACCGGGCGCCGGTCACCTTCTGGCCGCGGCCACGGCTGGCAGTCGAGCCGGACCGGTTCGCCGGACCGATCGTGGTCCAGGTGACGTACCTGGTCGAGCCCGCGGACGAGCCGGCGTTCCTGGCCGCCGCCGAGGGCCTGCGCCGCTCCCGGATGCGTACCGGCGCCGTGCAGTGGGGCGTCTTCCGGGCCGGCGAGGTGCCCGGCGAGATGGTCGAGGTGTACGTCGTGCCGACCTGGGACGAGCACCTGCGCCAGCACTTCGGCCGGCTGACCGGCGCGGACGTCGAGGTGGAGCAGGCGGTCACGGCGCTGTCGAAGCAGCCGCCGCAGGTGCTGCACCTGCTGCCCGCCGAGGACGGCGGGGAGCCGGGCGCCGTGCCGTGACGGCGCCGGCGGCGGGCCGGCCGCGGCTCACCGGCGCGCGCCGCGCCGCAGCAGCCAGCCCGCGGCCACGAGCAGCGCGACGGGCGCGAGGTAGCCGAGGTCCCACCACAGCCGGGCCGGGCCGTCGCGCACGTGGTGTATGCCCAGGATCTGATGGTCGACGAGGCCCTCGACGAGGTTGAACAGGCCCCAGCCGACGAGGACCCAGCCCCACAGGGCCCGCCGGCCCAAGAGCCCGGCCCGCCCGGCGGTCACGCGGGCGTGGAGCAGCCCCAGGGCCAGGAGCACGGCCAGCCACGTCACGGCGTGGAAGATCCCGTCCCACATCGTGCTCGTCCACTGCAGGAGCTGGTGCAGCAGGATCCCGTCGAAGAACCCGCCCAGCCCGGCCCCGAGCGCGATGGCCGGCAGCGCGATGGTGCGACCCTCCCGGGCGCCGGGTGCCTGCGATGCCGTCACGGCGGCCCGACGTACCCCCGAAAAGGCCCGGCACACAAATTCGGCCGGTCAGCCGCCACCCAGCAGGTCGGCGACGGCGGCGATGGCGGGCTCCACGGCGCGGCGCGGGGTGTCGCCGAAGCCCAGGATGAGCTGCGGCCGCGGCGTGGCGGCGCCGTGGTGCATGGCGGCCATGCCGTAGAGGCCCACGCCGCGGACGGCCGCGGCGGCGATCACGGCGGCCTCGTCGGGCAGGTGCAGCACCGCGTGGAAGCCCGCCGCCGGGCCGGTCACCCGCAGGCGCGGGGCGTGCCGGGCCAGGGCGGCGAGGAGGATCTCGCGGCGGGCGGCGTACTCGGCGCGGGCCCGGCGCAGGTGCCGGTCGAAGCGGCCGGACTCGATGAGGATGGCCAGGGCCAGTTGGTCCAGCGCCGGGCTGCCCCGGTCGGCGAGCCACTTGGCCCGGGCCAGCCGGGCGTGCAGCCGCGGCGGGGCGACGATCCAGCCCAGCCGCAGCGCGGGGGCCAGCGACTTGCTCACGGTGCCGAGGGAGACGACGCGGTCGGGGGCCAGGCCCTGCAGGGAGCCGACCGGGTCGCGGTCGTAGCGGAACTCGGCGTCGTAGTCGTCCTCGATGATGAGGCCGTCGCAGTCCCGCGCCCAGGCGATGAGGGCCTGGCGGCGGGGGCCGGTCAGCACGACGCCGGTCGGCCACTGGTGTGCCGGGGTGACGAGCACCGCGCGGGCACCGCCGGCACGCAGGGCTCGCACGTCCAGACCGCCGGGATCCACCGGCACCGGTACCACGGGCAGCCCGGCCACCGCCGCCAGTTCGCTGACCGTGGTACCGCTGCCGGGGTCTTCGAAGGCCAGCGGGCCGATGCCGGCGTCGGCCAGCGCGGCCACCACGAGCGACAGGGCCTGCTGCATGCCGCCGCAGACGATCACGTCGCCCGGGGTGACGGCGGCGGCGCGGACGCGGGCCAGGTACGAGGCCAGCACCTCGCGGAGGCGGGGCTGCCCGGTGTGCTCGCCGTAGTCGAACGCCGCGTTCGGGGCGCTGCGGCAGGCCTCGCGCACCGCCCAGGCCCACGCCTCGCGCGGCACGAGGCCGAGGTCGGGCACGCCGTGGCGGAAGTCGGCGAGCGCGTGGCGCCGCACCACGGGCGAGGGGCGCGGCGCGACCTCCCCGGCAGGCGTGGCCGCGGTGTGCGACACGCGCGTGGCCGCGCCGGGGCGGCTGGTCAGGTACCCCTCGGCCTGCAGCTGCGCGTAGCAGTCCTGGACCAGGCCGCGGAACAGGCCCAGCGAGCGGGCCAGCTCCCGCGAGGACGGCACCGGCTCCCCGGCGGCCAGCCGGCCGGCCCGGATCGCGGCGCGCAGCTGGTCCTCCAGCTGCGCGCGCAGGCCGGTCGCGGACGCTCGATCGATCGTCACCAGCAGGCCCGGGCCCGAACCGGCCCACTCCACGCGCACGGAATCGGACCCTAGCAGGGGCCGGTTGGCGGTCCCGGCGCAGCCGGCCCACTCGACGCGCACGAAACTGGACCTTATCGGGGGTCCGGTGGCTGCCTAGCGTCGTGGACATGACCACCACCCCCTATGCGACCGCCGCACCGGCCCGAGCCGGCCTCGTCTCCCGCCCGCTGCTGCTGCGCTCCGTGTCGATCTTCGGGGCGTCGGTCGGCTTCTACCTCCCGCTGTCGGTGGTGCCGCTGCTCGCCGAGCAGCGCGGCGCGCACGGCGGCGCCGGGCTCAGCACCGTCGCCCTGCTGCTGGCCACGGTGGCCGGCGAGCTGGTCACGCCCCGGCTGGCGGCCCGCATCGGGTACCGCTGGGCGCTCGGGCTCGGCCTGACGCTGCTCGGCGCGCCGACGCTGGCGCTGGTGACGGGGGCAGGGCAGTACACCATCGTCGGGGTCAGCATCGT
This sequence comes from Dactylosporangium salmoneum, assembly GCF_039532525.1. Taxonomy (NCBI): domain Bacteria; kingdom Bacillati; phylum Actinomycetota; class Actinomycetes; order Micromonosporales; family Micromonosporaceae; genus Dactylosporangium; species Dactylosporangium salmoneum. Next base: position 449 of record NZ_BAAARV010000065.1, on the reverse strand, counting down.
GCGCGGGCTCGGCTTCGCGATCTGCACGGTGGCCGGCGGCGCGCTGACCGCGGCCATCATGCCGGCCGAGCGGCGCGGCGAGGGGCTCGCCGTGGTGGGGCTGGTGAGCGGGGTGTCCAGCCTGCTGGCCCTGCCCGCCGGGGTGTGGGCGGCGGCGCAGTGGGGCTTCGCGCCGGTGTTCGCGGCCACGGCGGTCATCACGCTGCTGTCGCTGCTGTCGGTGCCGGGACTGCCGGACCGGGCGGCGGGGGCGGTGGCGGACGAGCACCGCGGGCTGCTGGCTGGGTTACGCCGGCCCGCGTTCAACCGGCCGGCGATGATCTTCGCGGCGTCGACCGCGGCCGTCGGGGTGCTCGTGACGTTCCTGCCGCTGGCCATCGCGGACCGGCCGGCGTGGGTGGCGGCGGCCGCGCTGCTGGCCCAGCCCGCGGCCGCGACCGCCGGCCGCT
>NZ_BAAARV010000064.1:0-64056 GCF_039532525.1 Dactylosporangium salmoneum | reverse complement strand
AGGGAGCCGTCCACCGCGGCCGAGGCCGGGGTGCCGGCGTTCTCCACGCTCGACGCCGTCACCGGCCGGTTCAACGCCAGGTTCCCCGACGGGGGCTGTGTCGTGCCGGTCGTGAATGTGAAGTCGTCGATGTCGAAGAGCGAGCCGGTGGTACCGCCGGTGAAGACCAGGTACAGCTGATGCGACCCGGACGGCGGGGTCACCGTCCCCGTCACGTCGGCCCAGGTCTCCCAGCCGCCGGTTGGGGCGACCTGCACCGTGCCCACCACCGGTCCGGTCGGCGAGTCGGTCCGCAGCGTGATCGTCCCGCCGATGCCGGCCGAGGCGACCCGCGCCGAAAAGCCGGTGGCGCCGGCCAGGTTGTAGGGGTTGAACGAGATCCAGTCGCCGTTCTCGATGAATCCGACGGCGTTGCCGCCGTGCGCGCTCGCCTTGGCGGCCAACTGGACGCCGCTCATCGAGCCGAAGTGCTCGGCCTGGCGGGTCAGCGGCTGCAGGACCCGCTGGTCCTGCACCGCGCTGCCGGTCGCCGGGGTGTACTGCGCGTTGATCACCCCGAAGATGTTCGACGACGCGTCGTGCTCACCGTCCACGCTGGTCTGGATCGTCCCGTTGCAGCCGGTCTTACTGGTGATCGGGTGGCCGTGGCTGTCGTGACCCAGGATGTAGCTGACCGTCACCCGGTTGCAGTCGACAGTGCCGTTCGGGTCGGTGACCTGGACCTGGAAGGGCACCGCGTCCCCGAACTTGAACAGGGACCCGTTGACTGGCGTGATCAGCGTGACCGACGGCCGGCCGACCCCGACGACGACGCTGGCCGTTGATATCCGCCCGCCGGTGTCCCGGACCGTCAGCGTCGCGGTGTACTCCCCGTTGGCGGTGTAGGTGAACGTCGGGTTGGCCGCCGTCGAGTCCGTCGTGCCGTCGCTGGTGAAGTCCCAGGCATAGGTGATCGCGTCACCGTCCGGGTCGTTGGTGCCGGCCGAGCTGAACTGCACGGTCAGCGGCGCCGCGCCGGCGCTCGGGGTGGCGCTGGCCTGGGCGATCGGGGCCCGGTTGCCGCCGCTGTTGTACTCGATGCGGTAGAGGGCCGAGTTGGCGTCGCCGCCGAACCAGCCGGTGCCGTAGTCGAGGACGTACAGGGCGCCGTCCGGCCCGAACTCCATGTCCATGATCGCGGTTCCGGACCACGGGAAGGAGTCGATCGCGCCGGCCGTGCCGTTGGCGTTCAGGGTGGCCGTCTTGATCCAGCGGCTGGTGAACTCGCCGAGGAAGACCTTCCCGTTGTACGACGCCGGGAACTTTACGTCGGAGACCAGCGCCGGGTCGAAGTTGTAGACCGGTCCGCCCATCGGTCCGCCGCCGCCCAGCTCGGGCCGCCAGGGTCCCGCGCCGCCGTACGGCAGCCAGCCCGGCTGTGACGGCGGGAGGGTGGTGATGCCCGTGTTGTTCGGTGAGTTGTTGGTCGGCCCACCGGCACAGTTGTACGGGCCGGCCGACGGACCGGAGGGGAATGTGTACTCCTGGTAGGGGGTGTTGTAGTTGGAGCAGTACGGCCAGCCGAAGAAGCCCGGCCCGGTGATCCGGTCGAACGCCACCGTGCCGGCCGGCCCGCGCTGCGGGTCGGCGGTGCCGGCGTCGGGGCCGTAGTCACCGAGGTAGACGACCCCGGTGGCCTTGTCGACGCTCATCCGGAACGGGTTGCGGAAGCCCATCGCGTAGATCTCGGGACGGGTCTTCGCCGTGCCCGGGGCGAACATGTTGCCGGCCGGGATGGTGTAGCCACCCGTTGCGCCCGGCTTGATCCGCAGCACCTTGCCGCGCAGGTCGTTGCTGTTGCCGGCGGTGCGCTGTGCGTCGAACGCGGGGTTGTGGTCGGCCCGCTCGTCCAGCGGCGCATAACCGCCCGAGTCGAACGGGTTGGTGTCGTCGCCGGTGGACAGGTAGAGGTTGCCGGCGGCGTCGAAGTCGATGTCACCACCGACGTGGCAGCACTGGCCCCGGCTGGTCGGCACGTCCAGGACCGTCACCTGCGAGTTCAGGTCGATCGTGTTGTCGTCCCGCACGGTGAACCGGGCCAGCTTGTTGGAGCCGTTGAACGGGGCGAACTGCGCCGCCGTGCCCGTCGCCGGCGAGTCGCCGCCCGGGGTGCTCAGCGGCGGCGCGTAGTACACGTACACCCAGTGGTTGCTGGCGAAGTTCGGATCCGCCTTGATGCTCTGCAGGCCCTCCTCGTCGTGGCTGTACACCGCCAGCTGCCCCGCCACCTTGGTGTTGCCGTTGACGTCGGTGTAGCGGATGACGCCGTCGCGTGAGGTGTGCAGCACGCCGCGGTTGGGCAGGACGGTGAGCCCCATCGGCTCGCCCGTCTCGGCCACGCCCTTGGCCAGCGTCACCTGCGAGAAGGTGCCGGCCTGCGGCGGCTGGGTGCCGACCGTGCAGTTGCCGACGCCCTGCGCCGCGTAGCGGATGCCGCCGAGCAGGTGGGTGCGGAAGTTGGCCTCGCTGAAGCTCTCGATGGTGTGCCCGAGGCCGGTGTACCACGAGCGACCGCCGTCATATGCACGGCACCACGAGATCGGGTGGTCGTTGTTCATGGTGCCGCCCGTGTAGCTGGTCTCGTCCAGGTTGGCCAGCACGTGCGTGGTCGACCGCGGGTTGGTGCGATAGTTGTACAGCTCGTCGGTCCGGTTCCAGGTCGCCGGCAGCCCAGCCGTCGAGGGGTGGGTCGTGTCCTCGATCCGAACCCGCACCGGCTGGATCGCCGGGTGGCTCGAGAAGTACGCGCCCACCAGTCCGCCGTACCAGGCCCAGTCGTACTCGGTGTCGGCCGCGGCGTGCACGCCGACGTAGCCGCCGCCGGCCCGGATGTAGCGCTCGAACGACGCCTGCTGGTTGGCGTCGAGCACGTCGGCCGTCGTCGAAAGCCAGATGACCGTCTTGAATCGGGCCAGGTTGGCGTCGTTGAACTGCGTGGCGTCCTCGGTCGCTTCGACCGTGAAGTTGTTCTGCGTGCCGAGCTGCTGGATCGCGGCGATGCCCGCCGGGATCGAGTCGTGCCGGAACCCCGCGGTCTTGCTGAAGATCAGCACCGAGAAGTCGGCAGCGAACGCTGGGGCGATGTTGATGCCTACCCCGGCGAGCACGACGGCGACGCAGAGCAGCACTCTGCGAATCATGATCGGATGTACACCTCTCCAGAGGGGAACCACGAAGACGCGCGCCGATCGCGTCTGGATGAGGTTGTTGACACCCGCGCCTCGCCGAAGGTCGCGAGTGCCGAGCCGAGCACCGTAGCGGCGGCGACCGGCGGAACAACATGGATATCGAGTGTGGGGTCGTCGCCTCCTCAGCGGTGGGAGAGCGCTCTCTCAATGGGTGTGGATAAGTTAAGCAGAGACACCTGTCATTGGGAAGGCCATCGACGGCTCGTTGGCATCAGAACGAGAGAGCGCTCTCTGTCGATCGAGCCGCTCGCCCCGCCGCCGGATCACGTCCGGAGACCTCGTCGCTCGACGGTTGCCCGCTCGCTTCGCTCGCTCCTGGAACAGTGGGGGAGCTTCGCTCCACTGGTGGGTGCTGTGGGTGGGCTGGGGCGGGGCGGCTTCGCTCCAGCTGCGCTCCCTCCAGCGAAGCTGGTCCTGCTCGACCAGGGCGCAGCCCCGCTCGAGCGGCTACCTCCCGTGCGGCCGTGGATTTTCCGCTACCGGAGTTCCCGCGAAGGATTGCCAGAGTGGGCGATGTGCGTCGTCATCGGGCGTGATGGAACCAGGCCGGCATAGGCGTTCCTAGGCGGTTGTGAGTTCGGGCGTCACATTGTGTTGTGTCGATTTGGCACGGTTATGATCCGGCGCATGCAGAGGTTCATGAGCGTTCTGGGGTTGGTACTGGTTCTTGGGGCCGGGGCGTGCAGCGACTCGAGCGGCGACACCGCGGCCGGCGCTCCGAGCGACTCTGCCACGGCTGCGGCGGCGGCGCCGTCGGTCACGCCGGCGGGAAACAGCAAGGAGATCTGCACCGCGGCCACGACGCTGGTGAACAATGCCGACGTCGACACGCTCACGAAGCAGTTCGGCGCGCTCATCACGGCCCGTCAGACGAAGAACGCCGCCGCCGAGGCCACGGCGAAGAAGGCCATCCAGGACCAGGCCGGCACCTGGTCCCACCAGCTCGGTGAGCTCCAGCAGCGGGCCACCGACCCGGCGCTGCGTACGGCGCTCGGCACGCTGGTCACGGCGCTGACGACACTCTCGGCGGATGATTCGCTGGCCGGTGTCCGCTCGTTCGAGGATGCCGCCCGCATCGCCGGCCCGCTGGCCGACGCCGTGAACGCGTTGCAGAAGGCCTGCGCCTGAGGTCGTGGCCTCACGCGACGAAACCCTAACGGACCGCATCGGGGGCACTGAGGTTTCAATGACGTCGGTTCACAAAGGATTTTTCTCCTCCCCCGTGCGGCTGGTCGTCGGTGTCGCCTGCGCCCTGGTCGTGGCCGTGGCCGTTCCCATCGCCGTCTTTGTCGTCGAGGGTTCCAAAGTCTTGACGAGCGTGTTTTCCCGAGTGGAGATACAAGCGGCGACTCGCGCCGGGAGTTCCCTCGGTCCTGGCGACGAATCAAGAACGATCGTGCAAGAGTACGTGGCAAGAGAGCATGCGTCGGGCCATAGCATTCTCTCGGATGACGTGAACATAGCAGTCGTTCGCTCCAAGGATGGCAAGACGACGGTCCGGCTGGTTTGGAGTGGAAGCCGGAATCCGACAGGGCTTCTTGTCGTGAGCCGGGGCGAAGCGTCGCGGCTTGCCTTGGCTGTCGGGCTGACGGCAATAACACCGACCGGCCTGCCGGCGACGCCACTCCAGGCGCCGATCAACCGCCAGGCATACGGAGGTGCCGCTGCGGAAGGCGGCCTGGGGATAGTTCGCTCCGACTGTATCGACGCCTGGATAACCACGCAGGGCGTGCCGATGAAAACCTCATCGTGTGCGGAGCTTTGGCACGGACCGCAAACGCCGGAATGGATGTACCATCATTTTGGCCAGGGAAATGAACCACGTCCGACGGAACAGTCGGTCATCACCGCGATGTCGATCCGGTCGCGGATCGTGAAGGATCAGCGTGCCGATGTCGCCGGGCCAAAATTCGTCTCATCCTGCAGCAACACCGGCCAGACGAGTGTCCTGGCCGGCCTGGTGAAGAACGGTCAGGACACATACAACCCGGCGATACACATGCGCTCAAATCCCTGCACCGGTTACCTCGACTTCATCAATCAATCGGAATGGCAAACAGGTGCTGGCCTCAGATCGACAGAACGCAATGATGCCTCCATCGAGACAACCGGCGTATACTCTGTCGACAAACCCGACCTCTCGCCGGCATGGGAGGATTATGTCTGGACGCAGGTGGGTTGCCGAAATGGCGATAGCACGCTTCATTGCAGGTTCGGGTCGCTCGACGAATCCTCATATATCAAGCGCCTGTGGTGATCCATGAGCGCGTCTCTCTCCGGGCCTTCTGCAAGGTTCAAATCCTGTCCCCGCTACAACCCTGAGGGCCCCTGCTTCGTGCAGGGGCCCTCGCCCTTTGGGTCGTAGCCTTGCCCGCTCGCTTCGCTCGCTCCTGGGGAGTGGGGGAGCTTCGCTCCACCCATGCCCCCTCAAGACCTCAGTGGGGCGCTCCGAGTTTCAGGACGCCTTCTTCGGCTCCTGCTTCGCGGCTGGGCCTCTGGCATCGCCGGTCCGGGGTGAGTGGGCTGCTGATCAGCGCCCGCGATTCAATTGGCCTCGGTCGGGACCTTGACAGCGGGGCAACACTGGGCCGGTGATGGTCTTCGAGTTCGCCGTCGTGCTGCGTGGGTACGACCCGCGCGAGGTGGACGCCCTCCTGGTGCCGGCCGTTGCCGCGCTCGAATCCGGCAGCGAGCAGGTTCGGGCCGAAGCCGCCGCTGCGCTGCGCCGCGCGAACCTGCCAGTGGTCCTACGCGGTTTCGACCGGGCGCAGGTCGATGGTGCGATCGCCGGGTTGGCCAGTCGGCTGGGAGGCTCGCCGGAGCCAACGCCGAGCCCCGGCCGGGTCGCGGTGGAGTTCGCCAGAGTCCTGCGCGGTTACGACATGGCGGCGGTGGACCGGCTCGTCGAGCAAGTGGAGGGGGCTCTGGCAGCGGGCAACGCCGGCGCCCGCGCCGAGGCAGCCGCCGCCGTGCGGAACGCGGCCTTCGCCCTCAAGTTCGGCGGGTACGACCGTCATGAGGTCGATCGGTACCTGGAGCAGGCAGCGCGGGAACTCGGATAAGCGACGCGGCTGCGTCGGTGCGCCGCCGCCGGACCGCCGTCCCAGCGCACTGGGCGGGCGGTCCGGGTGCGGGACGGACTCAGATATCGGGACCGATAATGGTCGGGCCGGGCGGGTAGGCAAGCGACGCCTGTGCCGGTCCGGTCAGTACCGCGAGGCCGAGGCCCAGCGCGAGGCCGGCGACCAGGGCCAGCCGGCGCAACGTGTTGCGGTGCTTCATCTCTGCTCCTCGAGTGTGGATGTGTCATCGACGCCATCCACTGTCGCGCAACGCCCACTTCCAGGTGAGCGTGCTATCACGACATTCGATCCGCGTACGTGTATGCGGTGTGCCTGTGGTGCCCGTACCACCCCGGGTCTGGTGGCAGCACGTGTCCACTGATCGCGGCCGGCGCTAGACGGCGGCGGTGGTCAGTGGCTCGCGGTCGCGACGGGGGAGGGCCGCCAGTGCCAGGCCGAGCAGCGCCGATGCGCACCCGATGAGGAACAGCAGGGAAAATGTCGGCTGGCCGAGCCACTCCCACATCGGGGGCCACGACGGGTCCGGCTCGTCCTGGTAGTGCCGCGCCATCCACTGGACCGAGAACAGCGTCGGCACCCACCAGAAGAACAGCGTGACGCCCAGCAGCATCTTCACCACGGCGCGGGCCGGGTGTCGTCCCTCGGTCCGGCGGCTGGCCCAGCCGAACAGCAGGAACGCGACCACCGCGCCGACAATGCCGCCGATGAGGCCGGACGGGTACACGGCGAACGGTGTCGCCCGTACGAAGCTGGCCGAGATGTGCGGCGATATCGGGACCTGCGGGGTGTACACCTGCATCGTGAACACTGTGTCCCCGCGCTGCGCCGCGATGGTGGTGTACTGCCCAGCCGGATCGCAGGGCGCGTCGCAGGTGTATATGTCGCGCGTCGTCAGCGCGTAGACGGTCCAGCCGTGCGCGCGCAGATTGTGCTGCACCAGCTCGACGGTCTCTTGTGGCGAAGGGGTCGGAGCGTCAACCCCGCCGCCGATCCCGGACCGGGCGTACTCGCCGCCGTCGCCGAAGAGCAGATCGCGCGCCGCGTTCCAGCTCAGCGGCTGCCCGTAGATGACGAACATGGCGGGCGCGTCCTGGATGCCGGTGAACTCCTGCCCGGGCAGGATCTCGGCGAGCATGGCCCGCGCCTCGGCGGTCCGCGGCAGCGGCCGGGCGGTCTCCCACGCGGCGCGGGTCGCGAACGCGGCGCTGAACACGCCGCTGATGACGGCAGTGAGCACGGCCCAGGCGACGACGGTGCGGCTGGCCGGCCGGCCGAGGCGGGCCCGCAGCCCGTGCCGGATCAGGTTGGCGGCTTCGCGCGCGGTCGGCCGGGTGCGTCCGGGTGGGGCGGCGTCGAGCAGGGCGCCGAGCAGTTCGTCGCCGCGCGAGCGGCGGTAGGCGCGCGGGTAGGCGAACAGCAGCCGGCGGTAGCGGCGGGCGAGCGGGCCGGTCATCACACGGTCCGCGGGCGGACGGCACGCAGCCGGGCTTCGGCCGCCGTGGTGAGCTGGCGCAGCCGGGCGGTCTCCGCGGTGAGCGCGGCGAGCCCTTCGGCGGTGAGCCGGTAGTACCGCCGCACCCGCCCGTCGACCTCTTCCTCGTGGTCGGGCTCGATGAGCCCTTCGGCGGTGAGCCGGTCCAGCGCCGTGTAGAGCGTGCCGGTCAGCAGGCTGACCCGGCCGTCGGACAGCGCACTGATCTCCTGCACGATGCCGTAGCCGTGGCGGGGGCTGTCGGCCAGCGCGGTGAGGATGAGGAACGTTGGTTCCCGCATGGTCTTCACAGTGCGACACCATACGTAAATGATCAATCTATCGTCAAGGATTCGAGGCGTGCCGTACGAGGACTCCTCGTACGGCACGCCGGTCGGCTGCGCTACTTGGCCAGCGATGCGAAGAATTCGCGGATATCACCGATGAGCAGGTCGGGGGCCTCGAGCGCGGGGAAGTGCCCACCGCGGTAGAACTCGGACCAGTGGGTGATGTTGTGGGCGTTCTCGGCGAAGCGGCGGATGGCGTAGTCACCCGCGGCGAACACGGCGACCCCGGTGGGCACGGTCGCCGGCGGCTTCGGCGCCCACATACTCGCGTCGTGGAACCGCTCGTAGTAGGAGTTCGCGACGCTGCGTGCGGTGTCGGTGAACCAGTAGATGCTCACGGTGGCCAGCATCCGGTCACGGTCGACGGCGTCCTCGGGCAGCTCCTTGGCCTCGTCGGTCCACTCCTTGTACTTCTCGACGATCCAGGCCAGCTGGCCCGCCGGGGAGTCGGCGAGGGCGTGCGCCAGGGTCTGCGGCCTGGTGCCCTGCAGCTGCATGTAGGCGGACATGTCGTCCTGGAAGTGCTTCATCGCCTTGAGCCGCAGCTGCTCGGCCTCGGTCAGCGCGGCCATGTCGGCCGGGTTGCCGGTGGGGAAGGTGACCAGCGCGTTGGCGTGAACGCCGATGACGTGCTCGGCGTCGGCGCGGCCCAGCGCCGGACCGATGAAGGCGCCGACGTCGCCGCCCTGCACGCCGTAGCGGTCGTACCCCAGCCGGGCCATGAGGACCGCGAGCGCGGACGCGATCCGGGTGTCGGTCCAGCCGGCCTCGGCGATCGGGCCGGAGAAGCCGAACCCGGGCAGGGACGGGATGATCAGGTGGAAGGCGTTTTCGCCGGTGGTGAGCGGTTCGATCAGGTCGAGGAAGTCGACCACCGAGCCCGGCCAGCCGTGCAGCAGCAGCAGCGGGGTCGCGTCGGCGCGCTCGGAACGCACGTGAAGGAAGTGCACATTCTGGCCGTCGATGACGGTGGTGTACTGCGGGTACCGGTTCAGCTCAGCCTCGGCGGCGCGCCAGTCGAACGTGTCGGCCCAGTAGGTGGCCAGCTCCTTCAGGTAGCTCACCGGGACGCCGCGCTCCCACCCGGCTTCGGGCAGTTCGTCGGTCCAGCGAGTGCGGTGGAGCCGGTCCTTCAGCTCGTTCAGTTCGGCGTCGGTGATCTCGATGCGGAAGGGCCTGATCTCGTTCGTCATGCCAGTAATCCTGCTGGTAAAGAGGTTGGCAGCGGATCATGACATCTCGTTATCTTTGGCCGTGAGCATCTTCCGGCGCAGCACTACGTTCGTCGGCCGCGGCGCCGAACTGCACGCCCTGCAGGCCGCCTATCAGGACCCGGCCGTGCACACGGCGCTGATCTCCGGCGAGGCCGGCATCGGCAAGTCGCGGCTGGTCGGCGAGTTCACGTCGCGGCTGGGTTCGCAGGCGCAGGTGCTGACCGGCCGTTGCCTGCAGTTCGGCAACGACGGGCTGCCGTTCGCGCCGTTCCTGTCGCCGCTGCGCAGCCTGTCGGTCGCCGCGCCGGCCGACTTCGGCGAGGTCCTGATGGCCGTGGAGCGGTCCGCGCAGGACCGTGCGCTGGTGCTCGTCCTGGAAGATCTGCACTGGGCCGACCCGTCCAGCCTGCAGCTGCTCGCGTTCCTGGTGGCCAACCTCGACCACGACGGCATCCTGCTGGTCGGCACCTACCGGGCGCCCACCGGGCCGCTGCGGCAGGTGGTCGCCGAGTTGGCGCGGTTGCCGGCCGTCCGCCTCGTCACGCCCGCGCCGCTGAGCCGGCACGAAACCGGCCGGCAGCTCGCCGCGCTGCTGGCCGAGGAGCCGGAACCCACCCTGGTCACCCGGGTGTTCGAGCGCAGCCGGGGCAACCCGTTGTTCATCGAGGCGCTCAGCGACGCGCCGGAGGACAATCCCGCCGAGCTGCGCGAGCTGCTGCTGGCCGGGCTGCCGGAGCTGACCGCCGACGGCGATAACGTGCTGACCCTGGCCGCGGTCGCCGGAACGATCGTCGACCACGAGTTCCTGGCGGCCGTCGCCGACATGCCGGAGGCCTCGCTGCATCGGGCGCTTCGCGAGCTCGTGGATCGCCACGTGCTGCTGGCCTGCGACACCGGCTACGAGTTCCGCCACGCGCTGATCCGCCAGGCCGTGTACGAACGCCTGTTGCCGGTCGAGCGCACCCGGCTGCACGGGCACTTCGCCGCCGCGCTGGCGACGATGCCCGAGCGCGTCGCCCAGCTCGCGGCGCACGCGTATGCGGCCGGCGACCACAGCCGCGCCCTCCGAGCGGCCTGGGAGGCGGCCACCCAGGCGCAGCGCACCGGCGGCGAGCCGGTGCGGCTGCAGCTGCTGGAGCGGGTGCTGGAGCTGAGGGACAAGGTCGACGACACGCCCGAACTCGACCGGCTGACCGTCCTCGACCACCTGGTGGAGGCCAGCATCGCCACCAACGCGGTCGCCACCGGCCTGCGCTGGTCGGCCGAGGCGCTGGCGATCGCCCCGCACCCGCGGCGATACTTCCACCCGGGCGGTACTCAAGGGCATGGGCCGCACCGGCGGTCAGGAAGATTTCCACCAGGCGCTGGACCTGCTGCCTGAGGCGTCCGCGCTGCGGGGCGACGTGCTGGCCGGGCTGGCCCTCGGCTGCGTCTTCACCGGCGACATCGGGCAGGGCGAGAAGTACGCCCGGGCCGCGCTCGACGTGGCCGAGCAGGTCGCCAACCCGTCGCTGCTCGCCCGCGCCCACGCGTACCTGGGCCTCGCCACCGATGCCGACCCGCAGACGGCCGCCCAACACTTCGCCGCCGCCCGCGCCCTCGCCGACCCGCAGACGACGATCGACATCGCCACCTGGGAATCGGCGCTGCACGTCAGCGTGGGCGCCTACACCACCGCCATCGAGGTCATCCAGGTCGGTCTGCGGACGGCGCACGAGACATTCCAGTACGCCAAACACGCACCGATCCTCGTCGTCAAATGGGTCCAGGCCCTGACCGCACTCGGACGCTGGCCCGAGGCGCTCGACCTCATCGACGAGACACTCGGGGAAGCCGAGCTGCCGCAGCTCAGCCACGCCGCACTCCTCATCAGCCTCGGCGAGATCCACCTCGCGCAGGGCAACCGGGCCGCCGCGGCCGAGGCCGCCGACCGGGTGCGGCAACTCCTCGGTGCCGAGCCGTGGGTACGGCGGTACCGGATCCGGCTGCGCACGCTCGAAATCCGGCTCGCCCCCGACCGGGCGCGTGAGATCTACGCCGCGACGGCCGCCGACCTCGCCGCGTACCCGCACGAGGCCTGGGCCCTGATCGCCGCGGCCGCCACGCCGGCCGGCCTGACCGAGCTGCCCGACATCCCGGTGATCGGCCCGGTGGATGAGGCGTACCGCGCCATGGCACGCGGCGACCGCGAGACCGCAGCGCGCGGCTGGCGCGCCCTCGGGCAGCCGTACGAGCTGTCGCTGTGTGAGGGGAAGACCCCTCAGCCGCAGCCGCGTACCTCACCCATGCTCGGGCTGACCGCGCGCGAGTGGCAGGTGCTGCGACTGGTCGCCGAAGGCAAGAGCAACCGGCAGATCGCCGCCGACCTGTTCATCAGCAGCAACACCGCCGGCGTACACGTATCCCGGATCCTCACCAAACTCGGCGCGGCCACCCGCACGGAGGCGGCCCGCATACTGTTCGACGCGTCAGCCGCATCCGGTGATCGGGACGAGCCGGCCGGCCACCATCCATAGAGGACGGTGGCCGGGCGGCCGAAACTCGTTGGGTGGTCAGGACTTGTCCTGGATCTCCCAGACGTGGTCGAGGACATGCCAGGCGAACCGGCGGGCGGCATAGGCCGGCGGCCAGCCGTCGGCGGTGAGCGGCAGACCATCGGCCGGCGTGCCCAGGACGTCGAGCACGGCCGTACGCAGGGCGGCCAGCGCGGTTCGATCGTTCGGCTCGAACGGCCGGTGCCTGATCCCGATCTTGCGGGCGTAGGTGCGTTCGCTGTCCACCACGTGGGCGACGATCTCATCGCGGTCGCGGCCACCACCCCGGGGACCTTTACGCAGCGTCTGCGGTGCGGACGCGGCCAGCTCATCGAGAACCTGCCACGCGGCCGGCAGGACCGCGGCGATGCGTTGCGCCGCCGCGGCGCTGTAGGGCCGGCTGTCATCGGCGACGGGTACGCCGGGCGCGCCCCAGTCGGTGGTGTTGACGCCGGTCACCGTCTCGACGATCTCGATCGGGCCGGGTTCGAAGGACAACCCGGCACTGGCGGCGATGATGCGGTACCGGTCGGCGTACGCGGTCAGCGCCTCCACGGCGCGGTCCTCGGTGGTGCCGATGCGCGCCCAGCCGGGCCAGTCCAGCGCGCAAGCGACGATCTTCGTTCGGCCCTTTTCCAGGTAGACGCGGGTCATCTCGGTTACTCCTCGACGCGGAACGGCGGTGGGGGGCTGACTAGAACGCGGCGGCGTGGTCGAGGACCCAGTCGTGGTAGCTGCGCGCGGGGCGACCGGTGACCTTCTCGACGTCGACGGTGGTGGGTGCGGTACGGCCGACGGAGCCCGCCCAGGTGGCGAAGATGTCGTCCAGGATCGGGCCCGGCACGTGGGCGCTCATCGCCTCGCGCACGACCTCGGCAGGAAGTTCGACGTAGCGGATCGCCCGGCCGAGCGCCCGGCCGAGGATGGCGGCCTGGTCGGCATGGGTCAGCGACGCCGGCCCGGTCAGCCGGTAGACCTGACCGGCATGCCCGTCCTCGGTGAGGGCGGCCGCGGCGACCGCGGCGAGGTCGGCCTCGTGCACCGGGGCGGAGGCCGCCCCGGCGTAAGCGCCGCGGATCACGTCACCGGACCTGGTCTGCCCAGCCCACATCAGGGTGTTGGTGGCGAACACGTCCGGGCGCAGCACCGTCCACGCCAGGCCGGAGCCGCGCAGGGCCTGCTCGATCTCGGCGTGGTAGGTGGCGATCGGACCGTTCTGCACATCCGCGTCGTCGTCGACCGCGCCGGAGGACATCAGCACAACCCGGCGCACGCCGGCCCGCTGGGCGGCGGCGACGAACGCCGGCCCGGTGCCGGGCGCGGCGAACAGGAACACCGACGTCACGCCGGTCAGGGCGGCGTCCAGCGAGGCCGGGTCGGCCAGGTCGCCGGCGACTGCATCGACCTCGGTCGGCCACGCCGCCCGCTGCGGGTCGCGGCTGAGCGCCCGCACCCGGTGCCCGTCGGCGACCAGCAGATTGAGCAGGTGACGGCCGACGTTTCCGGTGGCTCCGGTGACCAGGAGCATGACGTTCTCCTTCGGTTGCAAGGGGTTCCGGGTGGCCCCGGTACGAGTCACTGTAGGGGCCATTGAGGACAGGTTCGGTCCTCAATGACGAAGTCGTCCGGTGAGGGCTATGCAGCGGAACAGGCGCTGGCGTGACGCCTGCGTGGTCGCTATGGTTACGTAGTCATGACTACGATTTCATAGAGGTGAACGGTGACCGCTCTGAAGCAGGCGCAGCGTTCGGGTCGGCCGGAACAGCAGTCCGTCGCCGAGGTCGTCGCGGGCATCATCGACGATGTTCGGCGGCGCGGCGACGAGGCGGTGCGGGCCTGTTCGGAGAAGTTCGACAGCTGGAGCCCGCCGAGCTTCCGGCTCAGCGGCGATGAGGTCGAGCGAATCGTGGCGCGGGTCCCGGAGACCGTGATCGACGACATCCGCTTCGTCCAGAAGCAGGTGCGCGGGTTCGCGGAACGTCAGCGGGAGTCGATGACCGACATCGAGGTGGAGACGCTGCCCGGCGTTCGGCTGGGGCACCGGCACATCCCGGTCGCCGCGGCCGGGGCGTACGTGCCCGGCGGGCGGTACCCGCTGGTGGCCTCCGCGCACATGACCGTGGTGACCGCGAAGGTCGCCGGCGTGTCCCGGGTGGCGGCATGCAGCCCGCCGATCCGCGGCGTGGTCCCGGACGCCACCGTTGCCGCCCTGCACCTTGCCGGCGCCGACGAGATCTACCTTCTCGGCGGCGTGCAGGCCATTGCCGCGCTCGCGCTCGGAACCGAGTCGATCCCTCGGGTGGACATGCTTGCCGGGCCGGGCAACGCCTACGTGGCGGAGGCGAAGCGCCAGCTGTTCGGCGAGGTGGGCATCGACCTGTTCGCCGGGCCGACGGAGATCCTGGTGCTCGCCGACGAGACGGCGGATCCGTTCGTGGTCGCGGTGGACCTGCTGAGCCAGGCGGAGCACGGTCCCGATTCCCCGGCGGTGCTGATCACGACGTCGCGGCCGCTGGCCGAGCAGGTTCTGCGGCACATCGACGAGATCCTGCCCGGCATGCCGACGCGGGACATGGCCGAGCCCGCCTGGCGCGACCACGGGCAGGTGCACGTCGTGTCCAGCGCGGACGAGATGTTCGCGTTGGCGGACGAGTTCGCGAGCGAGCACGTGGAGGTGCTCACCGCGACGCCCCGGGACGCGCTGGACCGGATGCGCAACTACGGCGCGCTGTTCCTGGGCGAAGGCACCTGCGTCTCGTACGGGGACAAGGTGATCGGGACGAACCACGTGCTGCCGACCCGGGGCGCGGCCAGGTACACCGGCGGACTGTGGGTCGGCAAATACCTCAAGACGGTGACCTACCAGGAGGTGCTCGACAAGCGGGCGAGCGCCGAACTGGGCCGGATCTGTGGCCGGGCCAGCCGGGTGGAGCTGTTCGAGGGCCACGCCCGATCCGGTGACGTGCGGGCGGCGAAGTACGCCGGCGACCGGCTGAGCTGGACGGCGCACGACCTGTCCACGGCCGCCACGTCGTGACCCGCGAGCAGTCGCGCGTGCCCGGCGCGGGGGCGGCATTGGACTTCCGGCTGGACGGTTGCCGGGCATTGGTGACCGGGGCCGCCGGTGGCCTCGGCCGATCCATCGCCGACGGCGTTCCTCGCGCGGATCCCGTTGGGACGCTTCGGTGAGCCGGTCGACGTGGCCGCGGCGGTAGCGTTCCTCGTGGGGCCGATGGCCGGCCTGATCACCGGTCATACCCTGGTGGTCGATGGCGGGTGGACGGCCTGGTAGCCGCGGGAGCAGGAGGTTCGATGGTCACCAGCAGGGACGTGGCACAGGTGGCGGGTGTTTCGCAGGCGACGGTCTCGCGGGTGCTGCGCGACGCCGGTCCCGTCAAGGCCGAGACACGCACCCGGGTGCTGGAGGCCGCGGCGCAGATCGGGTACCAGCCCAACGCGTTGGCGCGGGCGATGCGGACCCGGCGCAGCGGCACGGTCGGCGTGGTGGTCTCGGACCTGACCAACCCGTTCTACCCGGGGCTGATCGAGGAGCTGAGCGCGGCGCTGGGCAGTGCCGGATGCCGGATGGCGCTGTGGACGTCCGGGGGGCCGGGGCAGGACGCGGCGCTGGAGGCGATCCGGCAGGGTGTGCTGGACGGTGTGCTGTTCACCGGGGCGACGGCGAAGTCGGCGGCGCTGCGGGAGGCGATGCGGGCCGGTGCCCCGGCCGTCACCCTCAACCGGGCCATGCCGGGCTGGCAGTGCGACCAGGTGGTGAGCGACAACCGGGTCGGCGGCCAGCGGATCGCGCGGTACTTTGCCGCCGCGGGACATCGGCGGGTTGGCTACATCGGCGGTCCAGCGGCGCCGAGCACGTCCGCGGACCGGGAGAAAGGCTTCCTCAGCGGCCTGGCGGCCACGGGACTGTCGCTGCCCGACGAATATCGCCGCGGCGGCGACTTCACCTACCTGCGCGGGCGGGAAGCCATGCGTGAACTGCTGTCCCTGACTCAGCCGCCCACGGCGGTGTTCTGCGTCAACGACCTGACCGCCCTCGGCGCGCTGGACGGCGCCCGGTCGCTCGGTCGAAAGGTACCCGACGACGTGTGGGTCGTCGGGTACGACGACATCGCGATGGCGTCGTGGGACGCCTTCGATCTGACCACGGTTCGGCAGCCGACCGGGGAGATGGCCCGCATCGCGGTGCAGCTGCTGCTGTCGCGGGTGGCCGAGCCGGCCACCGCGCCGCGCAGGGTCACGATGCCGGCCGAGCTCATCGTGCGCGGCTCCACCGCACATCACGGTGGCGATGAAGCCCAATCGGCGGGCAAGCCACCGGCCACCCGGGCCAGGCGCCCGAATGCCCCTACCCGCGAGCCACGGCTCGCCCGATCCCGATGAGGAACCCTTGAACACAGCATCGTCGCTTCTGCCCACGCTCGTCATCGACGGACCGCCGCCGGTCGGTGGGCCGCGCCCGGGCATCCTGCCACTACGGCAGGACGCCGGCCTGGTGACGGTCTCCGGCCAGACCGCGGTCGGCTCCGACGGGTCGCTGCGCCACACCGGGGCGGTGGGCGACGGCGCACTGAGCCTGGCGCAGGCCCGGGACTGCGCGTGGCAGTGCGCGCTCAACGTGCTCGCCGTGCTGGAGCGGGAGCTGGGCGGCCTGGACCGGATCGAGCAGGTCGACCGCATCACGGTCTACGTCGCGAGCGTCCCCGGGTTCACCGAACAGCATCTGGTCGCGGACGCGGCGACCGAGGCCTTCCTGCGCGTGCTGGGGGAGCGGGGCGCGCACGCCCGGACGGCGCTGGGTGTCGCGGCGCTGCCCACCGGCAGCCCCACCGAGGTGGACGCGATCGTCCGGGTCCGACCGGCGTAGCGGATGGACGGATTCGAGCGGGCCGCGATCGTCGGCGCGGGCACGATGGGGCGCGGCATCGCCCGGCTGCTGGCCGGGCAGGGCGTTGCGGTGTCGTTGTGCGACCGCGACGAAGCGCTGGCCGAGGCGGGCCGGGCCACCCTGGCCGAGGATGTGCGGTCAGCGGTTCGCCGAGGCGAGCTGCCCGCGGACGAGGCGGCGCGGATGCTCGCGCGGGTGCGGTCCGCGGCCGATCTGGCGGCCGCGGTCGACGGCGCCGAGCTGGTGGTCGAGGCGATCCCCGAGGTACTCGAGGCCAAGCGTGAGGTGTGGCAGCGGCTGGCCGGGTGCGCCGGCGGCGAGGCGGTGTTGACGACCAAGACCGGCGCGGGCGTGTACCAGTGGCCGGCCGAGGCGGCCCGCGCCGCGCTGTCGCAGCGGGACGAGCGGCTGCGCTCGCGGGAGGCCGCCGACTAGGGGTTGGACCCGGCGGGCCGACCGACCGGCCGGCCCGCCGGACGCCCGCTACGGCAGGGTCAGGCCCAGGGCGCCCAGAGCATCGGCGTGGATGATCCGGTCGATGACCTCGGTGGAGATGCGCGGCAGCGCGGTGCCGGCGAGGATGTCGTTGACCCGGCGCAGCCCGGCGATCGCTTCGTCGGTGTTGGCGATCGGGTAGTCGGATCCCAGGAGCAGCTTGCCGGCCGCGCCCCACTCGGTGGCGTACAGCAGCGACTCGTAGCAGACCCACGGCCGCAGGTAGATCGAGGACACGTCGGCGTACACGTGAGGATGCTTGCGGATCGTGGCCACGGTCTCGCGGCCCCACGGGTGGCCCATGTGCGCCATGACGATGCGCAGTTCGGGGAAGCGCAGCGCCACCTCGTCGGTGACCAGCGGGTAGGTGTACCGGAGCGGGGCCTGGCGGATCGGCGACGCGCCCTGGTGGAACAGGATGGGCAGGCCGGTGCGCTCGGCGTGGGCATACAGCGCGAGGGCCTCGTCGCACAACGGGTCGAAGTTCTGGTAGTTGGGGCCGAGCTTGATGCCCACCAGGCCCCGTTCCCGCCACTTGTCGACCTCGTCGAGGACCCCGGGCCACAGCGGGTTGACCGACATGAAGCCGATCCGCTTGTGCGGCGCGTCCGCGCAGAACGCGGCCGTCGCTTCGTTGGTGTCCTCGGGGCGGTACTTCATGCCGGTCGCACTCAACGGGTCGTCGACCGCGATGTTGAACACGATCGAGACGTCACAGCCGGCCATCGCGCGGTCGTAGTCGTCCCAGGAGTTCGTGGTCACCACCGTGCGGTCCGTGCGCCAGCCGTCGTAGCTGAGCACCTCCTCGGCGGGCACCGCGTGGCGATGGGTGGGGGTGTGCGCGTGGACGTCGACAATCACGCTGCGGTCCTCAATTCTTCACGGCGGTGACCTCTGCGGCCGCGACGGCGATGATGCGCTCGGACAGCCGCGCCACGCATCGGGCGAACCACCGTGCGCCGGCCTCGGCGCTGGCGCCGAACGGGTCGTCGGTGTATCCGTCGAGGTGCCGCCAGATCTCGTTGTCGTGCATCATCACGTCGGGGACGTCGGCCACCGTTGGCGGTGACGGGCGGTGTGGGGCGGCGCTGACCGGCGCCGGGCGCAGGTGCGCGATCATCGATGTCTCGAAGGCGCCGGCGTGTCCCGGAATCGGAGGGCTGGGCTGCGGGTCGTCGCTCATCCGGTCGTCGTCGTCCGGCCCGGTGAGCAGCTGCCAGTAGTCCAGGTGACCGACCGACAACCCATGCCGGCTGGCCGCCGCGGCGCCCGCGGCGTGACACGCGCCCCGGTTGCCGCCGTGACCGTTGACGATGAGCAACCGCCGGCCGCCGGCCGCGGCCACCGACCGGGCCAGGTCGATCAGCACCTGGGTGAGCGTCTCGACGGTCAGCGACAGTGTGGCGCCGAAGGGGAAGTGGTGGTCCGATGCGCCGAACCGCAGCGTGGGCGCGAGCACCAGATCCCGCGGCGCGTCCGGCGCGGCCTGCCGCACGGCCGCCTCGACGATCGCCTCCACGATGAACGCGTCGGTGCCGGTCGGCAGGTGCGGGCCGTGTTGTTCGACGGCGCCGACGGGCAGCACCACCAGTGCCGAAGGCAGGTGTTGCCGCAGGGTTTCCCGGTCGCAGTCGGTCCAGTGCAATCGCGCCACGTTCAACACCCAACCTGCGGTCCAACCGCGGCGGCGATGAGCCACCACGGTGCCTCGAACCGATCTCGGCCTCCCGACCATAGGCGCGATTCTCGGTGCCACGCAAGGGTTCCCGGCTGTTGACGTCGACTTGTGACTACGTAGTCTTACAGTGAGGGAGAGGGGGTCCGCCGTGGTAGCCGGAGCACCGGAAGTGGTGACCTGTGGCGAGGCGATGATGCTGCTGCTGGCCGAGCCGGGCGTACCGCTCGCGCGGTCGTGGCAGTTCCGCCGTTCGGTCGCCGGCGCGGAGAGCAACGTGGCGATCGGTCTGGCCCGCCTCGGGCACCGGGTCCGCTTCATCGGGGCGGTCGGCGACGATCCGGCCGGCGACGTTGTGCTGCAGGTGCTGCGCGGTGAGGGTGTGGACGTCGACGCGGTACGGGTCGATCCGGATGCGCCGACCGGTCTGCTGCTGCGCGACTGCCACGCCGAGCGGGGGATCGACGTGCAGTACTACCGCGCCGGCTCCGCCGCGTCGCTGATGTCGCCGGACCGGGTGGCGGTGCCGGCCGGAACGCGCGTCGTTCACGTCACCGGAATCACCGCCATGCTCTCCGATTCGGCGCATGCCACCACGCTGCGGCTCATCGAGGCGGCGCGTGCGGCCGGCACCGTCGTGTCCTTCGATCCCAACGTGCGAAACAAGCTCGGCGACCGCGACCGGTGGCGCGCGGTCGTGGCTCCGTTGCTGGCGCGGGCGGATCTGGTCGTGGCCGGCTCGGAGGAGTTGGAAATGCTGACCGGCGAAGCCGGCGAACGGTCGGTGAACCGGTTGCGGGCGGCCGGGGTGAAGACCGTCGTCGTGAAGCACCCGGACAAGTCGGCGGTGCTGACCACCGAGGGCGGCAGCTGGACACAGCCGGCCTTCGCGGTGCGGGTCACGGATCCGGTCGGTGCCGGCGACGCGTTCGCCGCCGGCCTGCTCTCCGCGATCCTGCGCGGCCTGCCGCCCCAGCGGACCCTCGCGGAGGCCGCCGCGGTGGCGGCGCTGGTCGTCGCGTCCGCCTCCGACATCGATGGCCTGCCGACCGCCGCCGAGCGGTCGCGGGCGCTGTCCCGCTTCACCGACAACACCGAGTCCGTCAACCGTTGACCGCACATGAGCGTCAGGAGAACCGATGTACCGCTGGGATGTCATGCAGACCCTCGCCGCGCAGCGGGTGCTCGGCATCATTCGCGCTGACGGAGCCGATGCCGCGGTGCGGGCCGGCGAGACGCTGATCGACGCCGGCCTGCGCGTCGTCGAGGTGTCGCTGACCACGCCCGGCGCGTTGCACGCGATCGAGCGGCTGGCCGCGCGGCACACGGGCTGCGTGGTGGGCGCGGGTACCGTCCTGGACGAGGCCGCGGCGCGGGCCGCGATCGCCGCAGGCGCGCGGTTGGTCGTGTCGCCCAACCTGCACCGCGCAGTGGTGCGCACCGCGCACCGGTACGGCGTGGCCGTGATTCCCGGGGCGGCGACGCCGACGGAGTGGACCCAGGCGCTGGAATGGGGAGCGGACGCCGTCAAGCTGTTCCCCGCCTCGGCCCATTCCCCGGCGGTCCTGCGTGACGTCCTGGCCGCGCTCCCGCAGGTGCCGGTGGTGCCCACGGGCGGGGTCAGCCTCGAGGAGGCACCGCAGTGGATCGCGGCCGGGGCCTTGGCCTGTGGCATCGGATCGGCCCTGTCCGCGCACGGCGGCGAGGCCGTCAGTCGGCTGCTGGCGCGGCTGGCTGAGGCACGCTGACCGGGGTCCTGCCGCGGCGCGCGGCACGGGTCGCGGTGCCCGGGTCGGCGGCGGTCGCCGGCTGCGCGTCGGGCGCGACCGCCGCGGGCGAACCGTTGCCCCAGTCGCGGGGCACGGTCCCGCCGAAGGCGGCGGTCAGCAGGGCCGCGGCGCCCCGCACCGCGCTGACGATGTCCGGCAGGCGGTCCTCGGTCATCCGGGCCGGGACACTCGTCACGCTCAGTGCGAAGTAGGGCTGTGCGCCGGCGGCGAAGATGGGCGTGGCCACGCACTTGATCCCCAGCGTGCCCTCTTCCTCGTCCAGCGCGTACCCGCGGGACCGCACCGTGGCCAGGTCCTGGCGCAGCGCGCTGCGGGTGGCCAGCGAGTTGATCGTCTGCGTGCGCAGGCGCTCGTCGGGGAAGAGCTCCTCGAACTCCTCGCTCGCCAGGGTGGCCAGCAGTGCCTTCCCGAGGCCCGCGCAGTGGGCGGCCTCGCGGGTGCCGACTCGCGCCGCGACGCTGAACCCGGACGCCGGCAGCGCGCGCGCCACGTGCACGACCTCGGCGCCGGCCAGCACGCCGACGTGCACGGTCTCGCCGATCGCCCGGGCCAGCTCGGAGATCACGGGCCGCAGCCGAGCCTCGGTGTCGTACTTGTCGCCGATGAGCACGGCCAGACCGAGCGCGGAGACGCCGAGCTCGAACTCCGTGGTGTCGCCGGGAGAGCTACGGCGGACCCAGCCGCCCCGTTCGAGTGCGTCGCACAATCGGTAGGTGGTTGTCCTGTTGAGGCCCGCCGCCTGAGCCAGCTGCCCGGCGGTCATGCCGCCCTCCGAGCCCGCCAGCTCACGCAGGATGACGAGCCCCTTCTCCAGGCTGCTCAGATCGCCGCCACCTGCCACCAGTGAAACCCCGCTCCGCGCTCGACCAAGGCTGTCCGCTCACCGTACACGGGGTCCTGCTTGGTGAACAGTCGGCCCCAGGGAGCCGTTCCGGTGGTCGCGGGTCGTCCGACCGGTCCGAAGTGAACACCGCGTTCGGCGCACGGGCGATTCCCCGTACCGGCCATCGGTCGAGGTACCTGGGCTGATCCGTGAGCGCCGATGCGCAGTCCGATCCGTCCAGGCTGCGGACAAATGCCCGCTGTGGGAGTGCGTCTTTCGCCTGTGGGGGCTCTTGTGTTCCTCCAACGGTGCTCCTAGCCTGTTCGCTACGCAGTCACAGTGTTCGTATTGCTAACACGATGGCTGACGGTGTAGCGCGGCGCAGCGCGGGCGATCATCCGTCAGCAGAAGGAGCCAGGACGACGCCATGACGATCACAGGGGTCCTGCCCGTGATTCCGACACCGTTCGACCGGGGCCGGTTCGACGCGATCAGCTTCCGCCGCCTGCTGGACCACACGCTCGCATCGGTGGACGGCTACACCTTGCTGGGCAGTACGGGCGAGGCGCCGTCGATGTCGACGCGAGAGCGGATGGACATCACCGAGACGGCGCTCGCCATGGTCCCGGACGACAAGACCGTCGTGGTCGGCGTGACCCACACTTCGCTGCACGAGAGCGTGCGGCTGGCCCAGCACGCCGCGCAGCACGGCGCCGCCGGCGTCCTGTGCGCGTCGCCCTACTACTTCCCGAACACCCGTGACGGCCTGCGTGGCTACCTCGCCGAGCTGTCCGCGTCCGTGGACATCGAGGTGGTGTTCTACGACAACCCCACGCCCACCGCGACCGCAGTCACCATCGAGCAGGTCCTCGAGTACGCCGCGGGGATCCCCCGGCTCAACACGGTCAAGCTGACCGATCACGGGCTGGCCAAGGTGCAGGCCTGGCAACAGGCCGGGCTGACGGTGCTCGGCGGCGACGACCCGATCCTGTTCCGATACCTCGCCGCCGGCGTGGACGGTGTCATGGTCATCGCCCCGGCCATCTTTCCCGACACCTTCCGGGAGACCTGGCAACTGGCCCGGGCCGGGCAGCTGGCCGAGGCGTTCGCCATCTTCTCCGCCGAGATCCTGCCGTTCTTGCACGTCTTCGGGATCGGCGACGAGATCGCCACGAGCAAGGCGGTGCTGCACGAGATCGGCGTGTTCGCCTCCGACGAGGTACGGCTGCCGCTCGTCGGGGTGGATCAGCGGCGGCGCGAGTTGCTGTCCGAGGCCTACCGCCTGTGCCGCGAACGAACCGCCACGCGCACCGCGTCCGGCAGCGCCAGCACCGAACCGGCGGCCGCCAGATGAGCGGCCCGTCGAACGGCAGGCGCGCGATCGACGCGACCATCGTCGACGTCCAGACCGTGCGGGTCAGCCCGACGGTCAAGCCGGAGCTGGTGGTGGCCGGCGCCCGGGGTGTCCACGACCGGTCCGACTTCCTGCTGGTACGGGTCGTCACGTCGGCGGGGGTGACCGGCATCGGCGAGGTCAGCGCCACGCTGACCTGGAGCGGTGAGGACGGCGCCACGGGTGAGTACCTGATCCGCACCGTCCTGGCGGGTGCCGTCATCGGTCAGCCGATCGCGCCGGTGGCCGACCTGGAGCGGCGCATGGACCGTGCGCTGGCGGGTTCGCCGTTCACCAAGGCCGGCCTGTCCACCGCGCTGTGGGACGCCTACGCCCGCACCCTCGACGTCCCGCTCGCCGTCGCGCTCGGCGGCCCGTTGCACACCGAGATTCCGGTGAAGTGCTCGCTGAGCGGGGACGGAGACCGGCTGCGGGACACCCATCGGGCGGCCGCCGCCGCCGGGTTCGGATCCTTCAAGGTGAAGATCGGACTGGACCCGGTCGCCGACGCGGAGCGGGTGGCGTTGGCCCGGCAGCTGTGCGGACCGGATGCCTTCATCGGGCTGGACGCCAACGGCGGGTACCGGCGGGACGCGGCGCGCCGCGCGGTCGAACTGATCCGCCCGTCGGCCCCGGCCTTCCTCGAACAGCCGGTGGAACCAGGCGACCTCGCGGGCATGCGGCAGCTGCGCGACCTCGGGCTGCCGATCGTCGCCGACGAAAGCGTCTTCGGCACGGACGAGCTGGTCTCGGTGCTGCGCGCCGAGGCGGCCGATGTGGTCAGCCTCTACATCGGCAAGAGCGGTGGCCCTGGCCGGTTGGTGTCGATGGCCCGTCTCGCGGACGCGTTCGGCCTGACCGTCGTCATCGGCTCCAACGGAGAGCTTGGCGTCGGGGCCGCTGCCCAGTTGCAGGCCGGCGCCGCGGCGGCCGGGCTGTCCACCCACATCCCCTCCGACATCATCGGCGCGCACTACTACCAGGAAGACGTGCTCGCCGAGCCGTTGACCGCCGACGGCCGCACGGCCCGGCTCCCGGACGGGCCCGGCCTGGCCGTCTCGCTCCGCGAGGACATCGAGGCCCGCTTCGTCAGCGTGACCGACGAGCAGGGTCACCGGTTCGACGCCGTCCCGGCCGGCACCGGCACCGCACAGGCATTGCGCCGCACCGACAACCCCAACCCCTGAAGGCCGCGGCCCCGGCCGCGACCTGGCGCCACTGGAATGGAGAGAGCATGGTCCTTCGGAGAGCGCGACTGAGCGCCTGCCTGGCGCTCCTCGCGACAACGGCGACGGCGGTCGCCGCCTGTGGAAACTCGTCCAGCCCAACCTCCCAGGCGGGCGCGAGCCTGACCTTTACCCGCCTCGGCATCAACACCGCCGGCTTCGGGCCGAGCAACCAGAGCACCGGAAACGACGCGGTCGTCAACTCCCTGCTCTTCTCCAACCTGGTCAAGGTCGCGCCGGACGAGAAGAGCATCATCCCGGACCTCGCGCAGACCTGGGAACAGTCGCCGGACGCCAAGGAGTTCACCTTCCACCTGCGCCAGGGCGTCACCTGGTCCGACGGTCAGCCCTTCACCGCGGACGACGTGGTCTTCACCGTCACCCAGGCCGCCCAGCTCGGCTCCACCGCCTATGTCGGCTACCAGCCCACCCAGTGGCGCCAGGCGGTCGGCGCGACCGAGGCGAAGGGCACCAAGAACCCGGTATCCGGGGTGACCGCGCTCGACGACCACACCGTGAAGATGACGCTGGCCGCGCCGAACGCGGAGTTCATCCGCAACCTCACCGACGCCGTCTACTCGATCGTGCCGAAGCACCTGCTGCAGGACGCCACCGCCGAGAACGTGCGTACCGTCGAGTTCAGCAAGAGCAAGCCGGTCGGCACCGGCCCGTACGTGCTGGAGAAGGCGGTGCCCGACCAGTACCTGCAGTTCAAGGCGAACCCGAAGTACTTCGGCGGCGCCCCCAAGATCGCTACGCTGTTCTTCAAGCTGAACGTCAAGCCCGAGTCGGTGGCCGCTCAGCTGCAGTCCGGCGAGCTGGGCATGGTGCTCAACGCCGCGGCCAACGACGCGCCGGCCCTGTCGGCCGTCAAGGGACTGACCACCAAGTTCGTCGTCTCACCGGCGGCGCAGTTCCTGCAGTTCCGCACTGACCACCCGCAGGCCAAGGATGTCCGGTTGCGCCAGGGGATCTACTACGCGATCGACCGCCGCGCCATGCTCAAGAACCTGTTCGGCGGCAACGGCGAGGTCCGCTGGGTGCTGCCCGGCTTCGACCAGGACGACGCCGCGCTGGACCGCTACGACTACAACCCGGACAAGGCCAAGCAGCTTCTCGCGGCATCCGGAGTCGACCTCGGCCAGCCCTTCAAGATCTCCTACGCCCAGGGCGTCGACCCTGCCTGGGACCAGATGATGCCGGCCATCCAGAAGTACCTCAAGGACGTCGGGCTCAACGCGGTGCTGGAGCCGCTGGACTCCGCGGCCTGGTCGGCGGCGAACGCGTCCAAGGACGCCAAGTACCCGATGACCGTCAACGCCGGCGGCTCGATGGGCCTGTCGCCCGACCGCAGCTCCGGGTACTTCAACTGCAAGGCCCCGCTGAGCAGCTTCTACGCCAACTGCCAGATGGACGACCTGTACGCACAGGCACGCGGTACCACCGACGCGTCGACCCGCGCGGACCGCTACAAGCAGGTCGCCCAGATCCTCAACCGTGACGTGCCGATGGTGGCCCTGTGGCAGACCACCACCTACAACGCGTGGACCGGCAAGCTCGGCGGCTCCTTCCAGGTGTTCGCCAACGACCGGGACAGCGCGTTCAATGTCAACGGCTGGACACTGGCCGGCTAGACGCACCACCCCCAAGCAGGGCCCGCACCAACCAGGGAGAGACCGCATGTGGAACTACGCGCTGCGAAGACTGCTCATCGGCACGGTCGTGCTGTGGATGGTCTCCGTGATCGTCTACCTCGGTCTCTCCCTGGCGCCCGGCGACGAACTGACCGTCCGGCTCAGCCCCGAGGTCGTCGCCCAGCTGACGCCCGACCAGATCGCGGAGAAGCGCCACGCCCTCGGCCTGGACCGTCCACTGCCGCTGCGATACGTCACCTGGCTGAAGAGCACGCTGAGCGGCGACCTCGGAACCTCGTCCTCCGACGGGCTGCCGGTCGCCGAGGACATCCGGGCACACCTCGGGCCGACCGCGATGCTGGTCGGCGCCGCGCTCGTCGTCGGCACCGTCGTGGCGTTGGCGGCCGGCGTGGCGGCCGCCGTGCGCAGCGGCACGGCGGCCGACTACCTGCTCGGCTCGGTACCGATCCTGCTGGTGGGCATCCCCGGCTTCGTCCTCGCCCTGGCCGCCATCTACCTGTTCAGCGTGCAGTTCGGCCTGTTCCCCACCAACGGTATGCACACCCTGGGCGACGAGTCGTTCGGCGACCTGCTGCGCCACATGGCCCTTCCGGGCAGTGTGCTGGCCATCGGGGTGGCCGCGCCGCTGATCCGGTACACCCGGGCGAGCATGCTCGACGTGCTCAGCTCGGAGTACATCGTGACCGCCCGGGCCAAGGGCTTGCGGCCCAGCCGGGTGCTGTTGTCCCACGCGTTCCGCAACGCGCTGCTGCCCATCATCACCGTCATCGGCCTGACGCTGCCGGAGATGGTGGCCGGCGCGGTCATCGTGGAGCAGGTCTTCGGCTGGCCCGGCATGGGCCAGCTCGCCGTGCGGGCCGCGGGCAACCGGGACGTGTCGTTGATGATGGGCATCGTCGTCGTCATCGCCGTCTCGGTCGTGGTCACCAACCTCCTTGCCGATCTCGCCTACGTGCGGGCCGATCCGAGGGTGCGCCTTGTCTGACCTCGACCCCCCACCCCGCGCCGTGCCCGGCGACCCGGCCGAGTCCGCATCGGCAACCGCTGCGGATGCCGGACGGTATCCCGCACTGCGCCGCTTCGCCGCCCACCGCATGGCCGTGCTCGGCGTCGGCATCCTCGTCGCGGTGATCCTGCTGGCGCTGCTGGCGCCGCTGATCGCCACCCACGCACCGAATGACGTGGATCTCAGCGCGGTCAACCACAAGCCGGGCGACGGTCACCTGCTCGGGGCCGACAACGTGGGCCGCGACATCTGGGCCCGGCTGGTCTTCGGCGCCCGCACCTCGCTGATCGTCGGCTTCGGTGCCGTGGCCATCTCGCTGCTGATCGGCGTCAGCGTCGGCATGCTGGCCGGCTTCTACGGGCGGTGGATCGGCGCGCTGCTCATGCGCGTCACCGACGCGGTCATGAGCGTCCCGCCGCTGGTGATGGTCATCGTCTTCGTCGCCATCGCCGGACCGAGCCTCGTCTCGGTCACCGTGGTGATCGCGCTGACGACCTGGCCGGCGGCGGCCCGCCTGGTCCGCGGGCAGGTGCTGGCCCTGCGCGAACGCGAGTTCATCACCGCCGCCGAAGTCATCGGCGTGCCACGACGGGGCATCGTGCTGCGTCACCTGCTGCCCAACCTGCTCGGCCCGCTGTCCGTGGTCGGTACCTTCGGCGTCGCCAACGCCATCCTGGTCGAGGCCGGGCTGAGCTTTCTCGGCCTCGGCGTGCGGCCGCCGACCAGCAGCTGGGGTCAGATGGTCAACGCCGCGCAGTCGCCCGTCGTGCTCATGAACCGGCCGTGGATCTGGGTGCCGGCGAGCGTCGCGATCGTCCTGACCGTCCTTGCGGTGAACTTCGTCGGCGACGGCCTGCGCGACGCGATGGACCCGAAGGGGAGCCGATGAACACCCGGCTGCTGGAGGTCGAGGACCTGCAGGTCGAGTTCCGCACCCGGCAGGGCCGAGTACGGGCGGTGCGGGGCCTCAACTATCAGATCGATCAGGGTGAGTCGCTCGGCCTGGTGGGCGAGTCCGGCTCCGGCAAGAGCGTCAGCGCCCTGGCCATCCTGGGACTCCTGCCGCGCGCGGCGAGAATCACCGCCGGACGGATCCGCTTCCAGGGTCGCGACCTGGTCGGGCTGCCCGAACGGCAGCTGCGCGCGATCCGCGGCCGCTCACTGGCACTGATCTTCCAGGACCCGCTGTCGAGCCTGAACCCGGTGCTCACCATCGGCCGGCAGATCACCGAGCAGCTGCGGGCACACCGCATCGCCACCGGAAGGGCCGCCCGCGACCGGGCCGTCGAACTGCTCGAGCGGGTAGGCATCCCGGACGCCGCCCGGCGCATCGAGCAGTACCCGCACCAGCTCTCCGGCGGCATGCGCCAGCGGGCCATGGTGGCCATGGCGCTGTCCTGCGGGCCGTCCCTGCTCATCGCCGACGAGCCCACCACCGCGCTGGACGTGACTATCCAGGCGCAGGTGCTCGAACTGCTCGCCGAACTGCGGGCCACCACCGAGATGAGCATGCTGCTGATCACGCACGACCTCGGCGTGGTCGCCGGCAGCACCGACCGGCTGGCGGTCATGTACGCCGGTCGGATCGTCGAGGACGGCGCCACCGCCGAGGTCCTCGCCCGGCCGGAGCACCCATACACCGCCGGGCTGGTGGAATCGGTACCCCGGCTGGACGCCCCCCGCGACGGGGCGCTGCACACGATTCCCGGCGCTCCGCCGGATCTCGGGACCGAACTGCCCGGCTGCCCGTTCCGGCCGCGTTGCCCGCACCCGTCACCACGGGCGCAGTCGGAGGAGCCGGCCCTGAGCGAGCTGCATCCGGGCCACCGGGTCGCCTGCTGGAGCCCCCGACTCACGCCCCTGCAGGACACGACATCAGGTGGGAACCCATGACCGAGCAGCACGCTGACGAGGCCGCCGTCCTGGAAGTCCGCGACCTCGAGGTCCGCTTCCCGGTGCGCCGCGGTCTCCTGGGCCGCCCGGCCTCCTGGGTGTACGCGGTCAACGACGTTTCCCTCGACCTGTACCGCGGCGAGACCCTCGGGCTGGTGGGGGAGTCCGGCTCGGGCAAGTCGACCGTGGGCCGTGCCATCGTGCGGGTGAACCAGCCCAGCAAGGGTGCGATCCGGCTCGACGGTCAGGACCTGCTCGCCCTGCACGGCACGCGGCTACGGCCGTTCCGCCGGCGGGTGCAGATGGTCTTCCAGGACCCGTACGCCAGCCTCGATCCGCGCCAGTCGGTCGGCCAAGCCCTGGCCGAACCGCTGCGGGTACACGGCCTGGCGG
Organism: Dactylosporangium salmoneum; assembly: GCF_039532525.1. NCBI lineage: Bacteria > Bacillati > Actinomycetota > Actinomycetes > Micromonosporales > Micromonosporaceae > Dactylosporangium > Dactylosporangium salmoneum. The sequence goes on along the minus strand of NZ_BAAARV010000064.1, from coordinate 34,925 downwards.
CCGGCCGCCGCGCGGCCCGGGTGGCCGAGCTGCTGGAGCTGGTCGGCTTGGACCCGTCGTTCGCCGCCCGCTACCCGCACCAGTTCTCCGGCGGCCAGCGGCAGCGCATCGGCATCGCCCGGGCCCTGGCGGTGGAGCCCGACGTCATCGTCTGCGACGAGCCCGTCAGCGCCCTGGACGTGTCGATCCAGGCCCAGGTCGTCAACCTGCTGGCCGGCCTGCAGCGGCAGCTGGGCATCGCGTACCTGTTCATCGCCCACGATCTGGCGGTGGTACGGCACCTGGCCCACCGGGTGGCGGTGATGTATCTCGGCAGCATCGTCGAGACCGGCCCGTCCGAGGCCGTGTACGGCGACCCTCGGCACCCGTACACCACCGCGCTGCTGTCCGCGGTGCCCGTACCCGACGCCGTGGTCGAGAAGACCCGGCGCCGCACCATCCTGCGCGGTGACATCCCCAGCCCGGAGAACCCGCCGACCGGGTGCCTGTTCCACACCCGCTGCCCGCTGCGCGACATGCTCGGCTCGCCCGAGGTGTGCTCCACCAAGCGGCCTCCGTTGCAGGCGCTGACCCCTGGCCACCACCGCACCGCGCACCACGTCGCCTGCCACTTCGCCGACGATCCACGAGCGAGGCGGACCGCCGCCGACGTGGCCGGCTCACTGACCGCAGACCAGCCACGATAGGAGACAGCAGCGCTATGTTGATCGGGTACGTCAGCGACGAGAACTATCTGGCGCTGGCCGGCGTCTCGGTCGAGTTCGCCCGCGACGGCGACATCGTCGCCCAGGCCGCCTCGACCGCCAGCGGCGCCATCGTCGCCGACCTGCAACCGGGGGAGTACCGGCTCACGCTCGCAATGCCCGGCTTCGGCGCCAAGCACCTCACCGCGACGCTTCCGGCCGAGCAGCCGCTGCAGCTGCGGCTGCTGTCGGACACCCTGACCGGATTCATGTGGCCCAAGTGGGTGCGCTCCGGCGAGGCGGCGGAACTGCGCGTGCACTCCGTCGCGCCGTACCGTGCCGAGCTGTTCCGCTACGGGCAGCGCAAGGAGCCGGTCGAACTGCTCGGATGGTTCGACGAACACGGCCCGCGGGCGATGGCGCAGATCCTTCCCGACGAGGACTTCTCGCAGACCGGGGTGCAGTTCAACACCGTCGGCTTCACCAGCCCGGGCCACGTCCGCCGGCTGGCCGGACCGCAGCGCTCCGGTCTGTACTACATGCACGTCCACAACGAGCGCGGCGAGTTCTTCTCATTCCCGTGGGTGGTGGCCCCCGCCGCTCCCCGGGAACCGATCGCGGTGCTCGCCGCCACCAACAACTGGAACGCCTACAACCGCTTCGGCGGGCGCAGCAACTACATCAACGAGGCCGGCCTGCCGCCCACCCCGACGGTGAACGCACGGCAGGACCTCGCCCGGTACCGCATCGGCAACAGCGCCACCCAGACCGCCGACAACGACGTCTACCCGCCACTGTCGTTCGAACGGCCCGAGCCCGACTGCTTCGTCGACCGTGACGTCGAGGTGACCGACCCGATGACCGGCCGGCTGGCCTCCAGCCTCGCCCCCGGGCTGTGGCGGCTGCTGGCCTGGCTCGAACGCGAGGGATTCGAATACGACCTGTACTCCGACGCCCAGGTGCGCAACGGTGAACTCGACCTGGACGCCTACCGGGTCCTGCTGACCGAGATGCACCCCGAGTACTGGTACGCCGAGGAGTACGACGCGGTCCGCGACTGGGTGGAGCGGCGCGGCGGCCGGTTGATGTATCTCGGCGGCAACGGCGCCGACTGCCAGGTCGAACACGTCGACGCGAGCCGGGGCCGCTATCTGACCCGGCAGCCCGATCGCGACCGGCCGGAGGAGGCACACCTGGAGAGCCGCTTCCACCGCACCCACGAACCGCAGGCGCGGCTGCTGGGCGTCGCGTTCACCCACGCCGGCGAGGGCACCGCCGCGCCGTACCGCGTTCTCGACGCCGACCACTGGGCGTTCGCCGGCACGGGTCTGCGCAACGGCGACCTGTTCGGGACGCACAGCATGCACGAGCGCGTGCCGGGCGGCGCCTCGGGCCACGAGACCGACAAGCGCACGCCCAACACCCCGCCCGGCTTCGTCGTACTGGCACAGGGGACCAATCCCGACAACGGCGGCGCCGAGGTGGTCTACCGGAATCTGCCCGGCAGCGGCGGCGAGGTCTACTCCGTCGGCTCCATGACGTACATCGCCTCGCTCCTGGTCGACGAGGGCGTCTCGGCGCTGACCCGCAACGTGCTCAACGACTTCGCCGGAAGGGCTCCCCGAGCGGCTGACTGAGCGCTCCTCGTGCGCGTGCTCCGCCGGGCACGGCACCGCCGTTGCCCGGATGGTGCACGATGAGCGCGACCACGAGGGAGGCAGGCCATTGCGGCGGGTGGCGCTCGGGTTCCTGATCGCCGGGGCCGCGCTGTTCGTGCTCGGGATCGTCGCCACCGTCGATCGGCTCGCCGGGCCGGGGCGGCGGGTGCGCGAGGGCGTGCCCGTCCCGGCCGTCGTCGAGCAGGTTGGGACGTGGGGCGGCGCGAGGAGCGGCGGCGCGTGGGTCCGGGTCACGTACCAGATCGACGGCGTGACCCATCGCGTCGGGCTCGGCTCGATCTCCGACGACCCCGGCGTGGCCAAGGGCGAGTCCATCACGGTGTACGTGGACCGCGACGACCCCGAGAGCGTCGTCACCGCCACCGGCCTCGTCAGCGACTACCGCCGCGGTGCCCTGCCGCCGCTCGTGGTGGCCGTCGGTGTCGTGGTGATGGGCATCGCCGGGCCGCGGCTGCGCCGGCGCGCGCCCGCTGTCACCGTGCCGCCGGGCGCCGACGCCGTTGTCGCGGAGCGGCCGGAGCCGCCGGTCGAATTCGGCTACGCGATGCCCGGGTACCGGGCCGACATCGTGGACCGGCTGCTGACCCGCGTTCATCGCGCACTCGACGATCCGGAGAGTTCCGGCCGTACCGCCGCGGTGGCCGCGCTTCGCCAGGCCGAGATACCGACGGCGCCGCGCGGGTACCGGCGAGACCAGGTCGACCTGTACATCTGCCAGCTCCTCGCCGAACTGGGACAGGCGTGAGCGAGGGCGCCGCACGCCTTCTGGCGGGCCGGGAGCCAGGAGCCGGGGCCGCCGGCCGGATTCCCACGTGATCCTCCGAGGGTTTGGCGGGCCGGGGGGCGGGTAGGCGCCCGCGGGTGACCACGTCACATAGGGAACCAGACAGAACCCCCGATGCACGCCCGGACGAGGCCGAGTTCGTGAGCAACCTCGCGGACACCGGGGTCGAGAGCTCCGGCTACGCCCCGCCGGCGAGCGGCCCCCGTAGCGTGGAGCGGCTCAGTGCGCCCGGCGGCCCGAGCGGTTACGAGGGCGTCGACATCGGTGCGGTACACGCGTTCAGGCGCGGGCGGCTCGAGCCCGCTCGTGAGGCCGTCCTGGCCGACCAGGTCGCGGCCGTGATCGGGCAGCCGGAGCCGCCGTGCACCCCGATCGCCTCCGCCATGCGCCAGGTCATGCAGCACGTCGGCGGCGACGCGGAGCTGCTGGCCTGGCTGGACAAGTTCCCGGGCCGGCCGCAGCTGATCACCCGGGTGCTCACGCTGGTGGCGCTGCTGGACCGGTTCGGCGACTGCCGGCCCGTCGTCGGGGCGCTGCGGGAGTTTCGGATGCGGGCGCCCGATCCGCCGAGCCTGGCCGGCCACCTGCCGGACGTGACCGGTGACGCGGCGCTGGCCTGCCTCGGCGGCGAGATCAAGATGATGCTGGGTGAGGACGATCTGGCGCCGGCCGGCCGGCTCGCCATGGCCGCCGCGGGCCTGCTCGCCGACCTCGGGCCGCACGTCGCGAAGGTGCCCGGCGCCGAGGAGCTGGGCGCGCTCGCCGAGCGGTCCCGGACGGGCCTGCGCGAGGCCCTGGCCGCGGTGGAGGAGCCGAAGGCAGCGGCGCGGGCGCGCTAGAGCGCCGGCAGGTCCAAGCGGCGCTTGTAGTACGCCCATGGGAAAGTCGCGCCCGGGACCTGTTGCCAGCCTTCGGTCTCCAGCCGCCGGCGGGGTGCGCCGAACGGGACCCGGCGGTGTTCCCACTGCCACGGCGAGGCCTCGACCAGGTGGTACAGCGGGCCGAAACCTATGACGTGCCAGCCGTGGCGGCCCTCGACCTTCAGGACGGCCATCTCGTCGAATGCGGTCAAGGGGCGCAGCACGCGCTGGGCCGGACCGTCCGCGGTCACCTCGGGGGACGCCTCGGACGGGGTGCCGAACCGTTGCTGTGCTGCCTGGCGGCTCACGCCCAGCAGGCGGCCCAGGGTGTCCCAGCTGTGGCCGGCGCCGCGGGCGCCCGCGATCGCCTCGCGCAGCAGGCGGCTGGACTCTTCGGCGGCCACTCGGCTGGCCGCGACCAGCCGCAGGTACGCCGTGGGGTCGTGCTCCAGCTCGGCGCGCAGGTCTTGGGGCGTGGCCAGGACCGCCTCGGCGACCAGCTCGCGGACGGTGGCCTCCTCGGCCGGGGTGAGCAGGCCGTCCTGGGGCTCGGGCCGGGCGGCGCCGGCCGGCCGGTTCACCGGCGCTCCCCGTCGGCGCGCAGCGGCTCCAGCTCGTCGAGCCGGGCCCGGTCGGCCGGCGAAATGGCTGGCACGGCGGGCACGGGGGCGCCGCGCTGGAGGCCCGGAAGGGCGAGGGCCGCGCCGATCGTGGCTCCCGAGAGCAGGCCGGCGAGCAGGGCGAGCGTGACGTGCGGCAACGTGCCGCCGAGCACGGGGATCAGGGCGGCCGGGATCACGCCGACCGCGGGGACAAGGGCGACAAGGTAGGGGAGCTGCCCCCGTTCGATCTTCACGGTGTCAAGGATTCCTTGACGCGGCCCGCGTGTCAAGGAAGTCTTGACACGGCCGAGCCCACCTATCCGCACATCGGCATCGACGTGATCCGCGATGCGTCGGGCACGGTGTGGCTGACCCAGGACTTCTCGAACTGACCCTGCGGAACCGGCCGAATGGTGGTACGTAAAAGGGACCGGCATCCACGGGGGAAGACGCCGGTCCCACAGACCACTTTACGGCATATGACCGTCATGTACCAAGGTCTATCTTCTTGAAACGTCAGCCCTTCACGCCGGAGGCGGCCACGCCGCGGACGAAGAAGCGCTGGAAGACGATGAAGACGATCGCCACCGGGATGATGGTCAGGCTTGAGCCGGCCATCATCACCGGATAGTCGTAGGTCTGGCCGCCCGCCCCGCCGCGGCCCAGGGTGGACAGCCCGAACGGCAGCGTCCACAGCGACGGGCTGGCCCGCACCACGATGAGGGGCATCAGGAACTCGTTCCACACGCCCTGGAACGACAGGATCGTCAGGGTCAGCAGGGCCGGGCGGGCCAGCGGCAGCACAATGTGCCAGTAGGCGCGGAAGATCGAGGCGCCGTCCAGGCGGGCCGCCTCCTCCAGCTCCACCGGCAGCTCCACGAAGAACTGGCGCATGAGGAAGATGCCCATCGCGTCCACCGCCAGGGGCAGGACCATCCCGGTGTACGAGTTGAGCAGCGACAGCTCCTTGAGGACCAGGAAGCGCGGCACCGTGAGCACGATCGGCGGCACCGCGAGGACCGACACGATGCCGGCGAAGACCAGTCCCCGGCCGCGCCACCGCAGGCGGGCCAGCGCGTAGCCGGCCAGCGAGTCGAAGAAGACGCGGCCGAGGGTGGCCAGGACGGTGACGAGGATCGAGTTGAACGTCCACAGCGGGAAGTCGCTGTGCAGCAGTACGTCGGTCCACGCCCGCAGGTCGGGCTGCGACGGCCACGGCTGGACGGGGTGCGCGGCGGTCTCGGCGCGGGACTTGAACGACGTGGCCAGCGACAGCAGGAAGGGGTAGATGAAGACCACGGCGAAGACCGTCAGCAGCAACCGGCGCAGCATCACCGCTCCCTTCGCAGCACCAGGCGCTGCACGCCGGTGAAGACGACGATGATGACGAACACGATGAGCGCGATCGCCGCCGCGCGGCCCATCGCCGAGTTCTGGAAGCCCTCGCGGTACACCAGATAGGCCGGCGTGAAGGTGGTCTTCTGCGGCCCGCCGGAGGTCATCGCGTACACCTGGTCGAACACCTGCCAGGTGCCGATGATCCCGAGCGTGACGACGAGGAACAGCGTCGGCTTCAGCATGGGCAGCGTCACCCGCCAGAACAGCTGCCGGCGGGAGGCGCCGTCGACCGACGCCGCCTCCTCGATCTCGACGGGGATGTTCTGCAGGCCGGCCAGGAACATGAGCATGAAGGTGCCCGTCGTGGTCCAGGTGGCCAGGATCATGATCGCGGTGAGCGCGACGCTGGGCCCGGACAGCCATTCCCACCAGGACAGGTCGAGGAACTCGTGGCGCAGCGGGCCGGGCGGGGAGTCGACGCCGAAGACGCGCAGCAGCAGGTGGATGAGGCCGTCGGGGTCGTCGAGCCAGACCAGGCCGACCTTGCCCGGCACGACCGCGGAGAGCACGGTGTTCACCACGCCGGACGGGCTGAACAGGAACACGAAGATGAACGCGACCGCGATCGAGCTCGTCACCGACGGGAAGTAGAACGCGGTGCGGAAGAACGTCCGCCCGCGCAGCAGCTTCGTGTTGACCGCGACGGCCAGCACGAGGGCCAGGAACGTCTGGGCGGGCACGACCCCGAGCACGTAGTACAGGTTGTTGCGCAGGCTCTTGGCGAAGTCGCCCCGCACCACCCCGGTGTGGGTCAGCAGGTCCTGGTAGTTGCCGGCGCCGGCCGAGGTCGAGTCGGCCAGCGGGTTGAGGCCGCTCCAGTCGCGGAAGCTGACCCACAGCACGAGCGCGATCGGCGCGACCATGAACACGCCGAGCCCGATGAGGGCGGGCGACACGAACAGCCAACCGGCCAGTCCCTGCCGCCCGCGGATCGAGCTCATCAGCCAAGCACCGACGTGCCGGCCTTCTGCGTGCCGGTCACCACCTCGTCGATCTGCTTGTTGCCCTTCGCCAGGCCCTGGATGCCGTCGTTGAAGGTGTCGATGACGGTGCTGAAGCCGGGGACGAAGACGGACTTCTTGGCGTAGTCGGCGCCGGAGACGAAGGCCTTCAGCTCGGGCTTGTCGGCCAGCCACTTGTCGGCCAGCGACTTGCGCGACGGCATGACCGGGAACTCCTTGGTGACCGCGAACTGCTCGTCGGGCGAGGTGAGGAACTTGACGAAGTCGAGTGCGGCGGCCTGGTTCTTCGACGCCTTCGCCACGCCGTAGCAGACGGAGAACGACATGGTGCCCTTGCCGGACGGGCCGGCGGGCAGCTCGGCGACGGCGTACTTCACGTTCGGGAAGTCGTTCTTCATCGCGCCGACGATCCAGTTGCCCTCGACGGTCATCGAGGTGGCGGCCTTGCCGAACGCCTCGCCGCCCCAGCCGGCGCCGACCGAGGCGGGCGTGCCGAACCAGCCGGCCTTGTGGTTGTCGGCGAGGTACTGCAGCGCCGTGCGCATCTGCTGGGTGTCCGCGGTCATCTTGGTGACCTCGTCGTCGGTCGGCCACGCGCCGGCCTCGGCCATGAACGCGCCCCAGCGGTAGAACTCGGGCGCCAGCACGAGCCCGGGGTGGCCGGGCTTGGTCAGCGCCTTCGCGGTGGCGGTGAGCTCGTCCCAGGTGGTCGGCGGCTTGAGCCCGGCGGCCTCGAAGTCGGCGGTGTTGTACACCAGCTGCAGCGTCGAGAAGTCCTTCGGGGCGCAGTAGTACGTCCCCTTGTACGTGAACGACTGCTTGAGCGTGTCGTAGAAGTCGCCCGGGTTGTCGACCTTGTCGCCGATTGGCTCGAGCACGCCGTTCTTGCCGAAGTCCGGCAGCTTGTTGTCGTTGACGTAGAACACGTCCGGCGGCTGCCCGCCGGCCAGGGCCGTGGTCAGCGCGGTGTCGTACTCCGGCAGCACCTTGAGCTCGACGGTGTTGCGGCCCTGCTTGTTGTAGTCGTCGACGGCCTTGCGCAGCACCGCGTCCTCGGCGGGGGAGGAGGAGAACGCGAACATCGTCAGCTTGGCGCCGGTCGCGTCGCCGGCCTTGCCGCTGCCGTCGTCGCCGCACGCGGCGGTGGCGGTCAGGGTGCCGAGGAGAGTGAGGGCGAGTAGCGCTCGGGCGGGGCGGATACGAAACATTGGTCGCTCCAAGGGGGTGTCAGGGCGGGCAACTGGAGCCCCGGACGATCAGTTCGGGGGGCAGCAGGGAGGCGGCCGGTGGGCCGTCCGGCGGGGCAGGGTTGAGCAGAGCGCGGACCATCGCGTGCCCGACGGCCTCGATCGGCTGGCGGACGCTGGACAGGTCCAGGGCGGCGGCGGTCGGGGTGTCGTCGAAGCCGACGACGGCGAGCCGGGCGCCGCGGTCGCGGGCGCCGCGCAGCAGCCCGGCGGCGAGGGTGTCGGTGGCCGCGACGACGGCGGTCGGCGGCTCGGGATCGTCGAGCAGCTCCGCGGCGAGGCGGGCGCCGGTGGCGAGCGAGTCCTCGCCGCGCAGGTCCGGCCCGGGCGGCAGGCCGCAGGCCTCCAGCGTGGCGCGCCAGCCCTCGGCGCGGCGCTCGCCGACGTCGCCACCGCGGGGGTAGCCCGCGAACGCGATGCGCCGGTGGCCGACCTCGACGAGGTGGCGGGTGGCGGCGGCGGTGCCGGCCGCGTTGTCGACGTCGACCCAGGGGTGGCCCTCGTCGTGCCCGGTGCGGCCGAACGCGGCGAACGGGATGCCGTGGTGCAGCAGGGCCGGCGGGCGGGGGTCGCCGGCGTGCAGGCCGTAGAGCACGAAGCCGTCGACCGCGCCGGCCCGGTGCAGGGCGAGCGCGCCGGCGATCTCGCCGTCGAGGTCGTCGGCGGTGTACAGCAGCAGGTGGTGGTCCTCGGCTCGCCCGGCGTCGGCGAGGGCGTGCAGCAGGCGGTCGTGGATGCTGCCCACCGCGAACGGGTGCACCGGCTCGATGCGGTACCCGATCATGCGCGAGGACGAAGCGCGCAGCGACTGGGCGACCCGGTTCGGCCGGTACCCGAGCTGGGCGATGGCCGCCTCGACGCGCTCGCGCGTTTCCGGCCGCACCCGCTCGGGCGCGTTGAGCACGTTGGACACGGTCTGCCGGGACACCCCGGCGGCCCGCGCGACGTCCTCAACTGTGGGCTGCACATCTGCTCCCGAGTGTCGTAGGGTGCTACGAGTTGAACGTTCAAATCCGTCAAACGCCGCGTTTGAACGTTCAACTCCGGATGTTCGGACAGTGTCACCGCCACTGCGAGTTGTCAAGGGGTACGCCGATGGCCCAGCCATACCTGCACGAGCACGTCACGTGCGTCGCCGCGCCGGCGACCTGGCTCTCCGGGCCGTCCGGCGATCTCACCGGCGGCGCCGACGGGCTCTACGTCTGCGACCGGCGGGTGCTCGCCCGGCTCGCCGTCACCGTCGCCGGCCACGACCCGGTCCCGCTCGGGGTCCGCCGCCCAGGCGCGGCGGAGGCCGAGTTCGCCGCGGTGCTGCCGCGCCTCGGCGACGTCGGGCCCGACCCGACCGTCCGGCTGACCCGCCACCGGGTCGCCGAGGCGCTCGGCGGCACCGAGACGCTCACCCTCGCCAACGCCTCGCACGAGACGCTCACCGTCGCCGTGGAGGTGAACGCCGCGACCGACTTCGCCGCCATGGGCGTGGTCAAGCAGGGCGACCCGGGCCTGCCGCTCGTGGATCTCGCGCCGGACGGCGCCAAGTCGGCCGACGGCATGACGGTGCGCCTGGACGCCTCCCCGCCCCCGGACGGCCCGGGCCTGCGCTGGGAGGTCACCCTCGAGCCCCGGCAGACGTGGAGCGCCCGGCTGACGCTGGTGCGGGCCGACGTACCCCAGGAGCCCGCCCCCGGCGCCCCGAGCCCCCTGCGGGTCGAGGCCGCCGACCGCCGCCTCGACGCCCTGGTGGCCACCGGCGTGCAGGACCTCGACGCGCTGCGCCGCGCCGACGGCCCGGACGTCTACTACACGGCGGGCAGCCCCTGGTACCTCACCCTGTTCGGCCGCGACTCGCTGTGGGCCGCCCGGCTGGCCCTGCCGATGGGCACCGAGGTCGCCGCGGGCACGCTGCGCGCACTGGCCCGCCGCCAGGGGCGCGTGCACGACCGCGCCACCGACGAGGAGCCCGGCAAGATCCTGCACGAGGTCCGCCCGGCCGACGCGACCTACGACCTGCCGCCCGTCTACTACGGCACCGTCGACGCGACCGCCCTGTGGATCAGCACCCTGACCGACGCCTACCGCTGGGGCATGCCGGCCGCCGAGGTGGCCGCGCTGCTGCCCAACGTGGAGCGCGCGCTGGAGTGGCTCGGCGGCCACGAGGGCTTCGTGCGGTACAGCGCGAGCGAGCGCGGCCTGACCAACCACGGCTGGAAGGACTCCGGCGACGGCGTGCAGCACGCCGACGGCCGGCTGGCCACCGCGCCGCTGGCGTTGAGCGAGGTCCAGGCGTACGCGTACCGGGCCGCGCTGGACGGCGCCGGGCTGCTGGAGGCGTTCGGCCGCGACGGCGCCGAGCGCTGGCGCGGCTGGGCGCGGGACCTCGCCGAGCGGTTCCGCGGCGCCTTCTGGTGCCCCGGGGGCTATCCCGCGATCGCCCTGGACGGCGAGGGCAACCGGGTGGACAGCATCGCCTCCAACATGGGCCACCTGCTCGGCACGGGCCTGCTGAACGAGGCGGAGAGCCGGGCCGTGGCCGAGCACCTGGCGGCGCTGCGCTCGCCCTTCGGCATTCGGACGGTCGCGCCGTCGTCCGCCGGGTACAACATCCTGTCGTACCACCTGGGCTCTGTCTGGCCGCACGACACCGCCATCGCGCTGCTGGGCCTGGTGCGCGACGGCCACCGGGAGGAGGCCGCCGAGGTGGTGCGCGCGCTGCTCGCCGCCGGTGAGCGCTTCGCATTCCGGCTTCCCGAGCTGTACGGCGGGGACGACGCCCCCACCCCGTACCCGGCCGCGTGCCGCCCTCAGGCCTGGGCCGCGGCGGCCGGCCCGGCGCTGCTGACCGCGCTGCTCGGCCTCGACGTCGACGTCCCGGCCGGCCGGCTGACGCTGGCCCCGCTGACCCCGTCGCCGATCGGCGCCTTCCGCGTGCGCGACCTGCGCATCGCCGGCGCGCCGCTCGACGTGACGGTCACCGAGGCCGGCGCGGTGACCGTCCACAGTGCACCACCGGGCCTGCGCGTCGAGGTCGCCGGCCGGTAGCCCACACAGCGCAGCCCGCCCGCCACACCGGGCGGACGGGCTGCGCCTGCGAACTACTGGATCAGCCGAGCGTCCAGGACTGGTTGGCGGTGCCGCCGCAGGTCCAGATCTGCAGCTGGTTGCCGTCGGCGGTGCTCCAGTCGGTGACGTCCAGGCACTTGCCCGAGCCGGTGTTGACCAGGCTGCCGTTGGCGCCGAGGGTCCAGTTCTGGGCGTTCGAGCCGTTGCAGTCCCAGAGCTGCACCTTGGTGCCGTTGGCGGTGCCGGCCGAGGTCACGTCCATGCACTTGCCCAGGGACCGGAAGGTGTTGCCGGTGTGGGTCCACTGCTGGGCGTTGGTGCCGTTGCAGGTGTAGAGCTGCACGTGGGTGCCGTTGGTGGTGCTGGCGCTGGCCACGTCGACGCACTTGCCGCCGTAGCCGTGGATCGGCGTGGTGCTGCCGGCCGGGGGCGTGGTCGGCGGCGTGGTGGTCGGCGGGGTGGTGGTGCCGCCGGTGATCGCCTTGAAGATGTTCGTGAACTGGTAGTTGCTCTGCGGCGTCCCGCTCTGGCCCTGGTTGTCCCGGCCCAGCGACCAGAACGTGAGCTCCTGGATGCCCTTGCTGGCGGCGAAGGACTCGAGCGCCTGGGCGTTCTGGATGGTGAAGACCTCGGCGCTGGTGTCGTTCACGCCGATCATCGGGCAGTTGCCCTCCATGGCCCACAGCTGCGCGTCGGTCTTGTTGGTCCAGATCTGCCCGAGCTGGTTGCGCAGGCCGGTGGCGGCGTTGATGGCGGCCTGGCCCATGTCCATCGCCGGCCCGTAGTCCATGGTCATGATGTTGACCAGGTTGACGTTGACGTTGTGGCTCTTGGCGTTCTGCAGCAGGGCGATGCCGTTGGACTCCAGGCCGCTCGGGCTGACCGGCAGCGTGTAGTCGACCGCCAGCGTCTTGCCCTGGGCGGCGTAGTCCTGCTGCAGGTTGGCCAGCGCGGTGTTGCGACGGTCGTTGGCGGCCGTGTTGCTCAGCGTCGAGCCCTCGATGTCGAGGTCGATGCGGGTCAGGTTGAACTGGTCGATGACCTTCTTGTACTGCGCCTGCATCGCCGCGACGGTGCTGCACGAGGCGAGCTCGTCGCCGGACGCGCCGCCGAACGAGACGATGACGTCGCCGCCGACCGCGCGCAGGCTGTTGATGGCGTTGTTCCAGCCGGCGTCGGTGACCGGGGTGTCGCCGTTGATCGTGGCGTTGCAGGTGCCCTGGCTGATGACGAAGGCCAGCGTGTAGTACTTGTTGCCGGTCGCGTTGTAGGCGGCCATCAGGGTGGACGGGTTGTTCCACATCTCCGCGTACGGTGCGGCGTAGTGGGCGGGGAAGCCGGGGCCGGGGTTGGCGGCGGCTGAGGCTGCACCGATGTTGGCGAACATGACGCCGGCGGTCACCAGCGGCAGCGCGCCGAGCGCCGCTACGAGCGGCAGTCTCCGGGAGCGGGATCGGGGCATGGACAGTTCCTCCGGTTGGACAGGCGGACGACTAGGGGTGGGGTGGGGGCGGCGCCCAGGGTTGGTGGGCGCCGCCGCGCCGGGTCGACGAACGTCTAGGAGGGCAGCGTCCAGAGCTGGTTGGCGCCGCCGAAGCAGGTCCAGATCTGCAGGCGGGTGCCGTCCGCGCTGCTGTTGCCGGTGGCGTCGAGACACTTGCCGGAGCCGGTGTTCACGAGCTTCCCGGCGCTGGCCGTCCACTGCTGGGCGCCGCTGCCGTTGCAGTCGTAGATCTGCACGGGCGTGCCGTCGGCCGTGCCGGCGGAGGTGACGTCGAGGCACTTGCCGAGCGCGCGGACGCTGTTGTCGGCGTTGCCGACGGTCCACTGCTGAGCGCCGCTGCCGTTGCAGGTGTACAGCTGCACCGCGGTGCCGTTGGCGGAGCTCGCCGAGGCGACGTCGACGCACTTGCCGCCGATGCCCGTGATGGCGCCCGTGTGCGTGCTACCGCCACCGCCGCTGGTGGTCCCGTTCCAGGTGAACGTCGCCGAGGTCTTGGTCGGCAGGCTGTAGGTGAACGACTGCCCGCCCCAGTTGACCTTCAGGGTCTGCGTCGAACCGCTGGAGTTGAAGGCGATGAGAGCCTTCGAGCCGTCCGGGTTCTTGAAGGCCACGTTGGGGATGGTGGTGTTCGCGGTCGAGTCGATGCGCACGGCGCCGGGCCGGACGAACTTGGTCAGGTGACCCATCGTGTAGTACTCGATGGTGTAGTCGACCTGGCCGCTGCGCGAGTCGCCGCGGTGCACCGTGATCAGGCCGGTGCAGGTGCCGCAGCCGCCGTTGTGCGGGCCCATGTTCTGGTCGACGGCGAGGCTCCACTTGGTCCAGGACCGGCCCCAGTTGCGGAAGTAGTCGATCAGGTCGTACATGTCCTCGACCTGCTGGTTGCTGACCCAGGTGCCGCCGGAGTGCTCGGTGAAGTACTGGTTCACGCCGGGGAACTGGTTGTGCACCGTGGTCATCTGCGTCGGGCTGCCGCCGTAGTCGTGCCAGGCGATGCCGCCGAAGTTCGGGTGGTTGCGGATCGCCGAGTCGTTGATCAGCGGCGACACCCACGTGTCGTAGGTGTCGAAGTTCCAGTCGCCGATGAGCAGCTTGGTGCTCAGCCCGGCGCTCTGCAGGGCCGGCATCAGGTCGTTCTTGGCGAAGGACTGCAGGCCGGAGACGGGCCACTGCATGGACGGGTAGCCGGCGCAGCAACCGGGCTCGTTCTGCTCGGTCACGTAGTTGATGTGCACGCCCTGGGCCTCATAGCCCTGGATGTACTTCACGAAGTACTGCGCGTACGTCTTGTAGTACTGCGCCTGGAGGTACCCCTGGCTGTACGCGTTGTTGTCCTTCATCCACGGCGGCGCCGACCAGGGCGAGCCGATGACGATGCCGCTCGGGTTGAGGCTCTTCGCCTGCTTGGTCAGCGCCATGACGTCGGCGTCGCGCGACAGCGAGAAGTCGTTGAGGTCGCAGCAGGTGGTGTCGTAGGAGTAGCTGTTCTGGGCCAGGTCCGAGGAGCCGATGACGTTGCGCAGCGCGCTGAGGCCGATGCCGGACGTCGGGCTGAACAGCTTCGTCATCACGTCGTTCTGGGTGGCCGAGCTCAGCGTGCCGCTGCCGCGGATGTCGAAGGCGGCGGTGTCGGTGAACGACGCGCCGGCGCCCTCGAACGGCTGGTAGGTGGTGCCCTCGTTGACGGTGATGGTCTGGTTGGCGCTGCCGCTGCCGGCGCTGAACGCGATGGAGTTCTGCTGCTGCAGGCCGCGGGTGACGGTCCGGCCGCCGGAGTCGGAGGTGGTGGTCAGCCAGACGTTGACGCTCTCGTTCGCCGCGTTGGCGAACGACTGCGGCAGCACCACGGCGGCCGCGGCGGCCACGGCGACGGCCGCCAGGATGGTCGCCTGCCGGGCCCTGGACTTGGTTTTGGGCATGGGGGATCCCCTTTCGGGGGCGGTGCGACCGGGCGCGGCTGGCGGGCGGCGCGTCGCGGTCGTGATCGGGTGAGGGGCGGTACTCGGCGGGGTGTCACATAGACAACACCCGATGCTGCGTTGTGTCAACGAAACACAGCAAGACATAATGAAACAAGTAACAAATCTTGAGTCACCTATACTGCGCGCGTGCCGAGACGTGCCACGATCCGAGACCTTGCCGACGAGACAGGTGTCTCGGTGGCCACCGTCTCGCGCGTGCTCAACGGCCACACCAACGTCTCCGCGCAGACCCGCGACCTGGTGCTGCGGGCCGCGCACAAGCTGGGCGCCCACGGGCCGCGGGCCCGCTCCGGCCCGGCGGCGGGCGGCGACACCGTGTTCGTGCGCTGCCCCTACGTGCTCAGCGACTACTTCGGGCTGATCGTCTCCTCCATTGTGGAGACCGTCGAGCTGCACGGCATGGGCGTCGTGCTCAACGCCGGCAAGAGCGCGGCCGGCCGCAGCCCGCTGCCGACGCTGCCCGAGCGGGCCGGCGTGCGCGGCGCGGTCCTCATCCTGCCGCCGGAGCCGGCCGAGGACCTGGCGGCGCTTCGCGACCGGCAGTTCCCGTTCGTGGTGGTCGACCCGCGCACCGCGCCGCCGCGCGACGTCGTCGCGGTGTCCTCGGCCCACTTCGCCGGCGCCCGCAGCGTGATGACCCACCTGGTGGGCCTCGGCCACCGCCGCATCGGCATCATCGGCGGCCCGCGCGAGTGGTCGGTGAGCGACGGCCGGCAGGCCGGCTACATCGCCCCGCTGGTCGACGTCGGCGCCCTCCCGCCGCTCGAGCTGCTGCGCTTCGTCACCGAGCCCAACGAGGAGCAGGGCCACGCGGCCGCCGGTGAGCTGCTCGACCTGCCGTCGCCGCCGACCGCGCTGGCCTGCTTCAACGACAAGATCGCCCTCGGCGCGCTGCGGGCCGCGGCCGAGCGCGGGCTGCGGGTCCCCGCGGACCTGTCGGTGGCCGGCTTCGACGACATCGAGGTCAGCCGGGCCACCAGCCCGATGCTCACCACCGTGCGCCAGCCACTGGCCGAGCTCGGGCGGATGGCGGTCACCATGCTCCTGCGCATGATGGGCGGCCACGAGCTCGACGCCCTGCACGTGGAACTGGCCACCGATCTGGTGGTCCGTGGCTCCACCGCCCCGCCGCGAGCGCTGTAACAGTTACAGCCACGTTCTGCCGCATATGCGGCATGGAACGGGATGGTGCGCCTTGCCGGGCATCGGCCGGGGTGTGGGCCCGCAGCCGCTCGCCGCGCTGAACTGGGCGGTCAGCTCCGCGCCGGCCGCGGTCCGCTCGCGCGGCCCTCACTCGCCGACCGTGACCAGGCCCGTCTCGTAGGCGACGATGACGAGCTGGGCGCGGTCGCGGGCGCCGAGCTTGGCGAGGATCCGGCCGATGTGGGTCTTCACGGTGGCCAGGCTCAGGCAGAGGTGGGCCGCGAGCTCGGTGTTGGACAGGCCGCGGCCGATCAGCGTGAGCACCTCCCGCTCCCGCTCGGTCACGCCCTCCAGCCGCCGCGGCACTGGGCGGGCCGGCTGCGGGCGGCGGGCGAACTCCGCGATCAGCCGCCGGGTCACCGACGGCGCCAGCAGCGCCTCGCCGGCCGCCACGACGCGGATGGCGGCCAGCAGGTCGGCGGGCGGGGTGTCCTTGAGCAGGAAGCCGCTCGCGCCGGCGCGCAGGGCCCCGTAGACGTACTCGTCCAGGTCGAACGTGGTCAGGATGAGCACCCGGACGCCGGGCAGCGCGGGGTCGCCGCAGATGCGCCGGGTGGCCTCGATCCCGTCCATCTCCGGCATCCGTACGTCCATGAGCACCACATCCGGCAACAGCTCGACGGCCCGGTCCACCGCCTCCGCGCCCGTGCCCGCCTCGCCGACGGTCGCGCAGTCGCCGCTCAGGTCGACCAGCGCCCGGAAGCTGCCGCGCAGCAGCGCCTGGTCGTCGGCGATGAGCACGCTAATCACGAGCGGCCCCGACGGGGAGCCTGGCCCGGACCGCGAACCCGCCACCGGGGCGCGGGCCGGCCGCGAACGTCCCGCCGTGCATCGCGGCCCGCTCCCGCATGCCGATCAGCCCGTGGCCGGCCCGGCCGGGCGCCGCCGCGCGGCCGCCGTCGTCGGTCACCTCGATGCCGACCTCCCCGCCGCGCACCTCGACCCGCACCCGGCAGCGGGCCGGCGCGGCGTGCTTGACCACGTTGGTGAGGGACTCCTGCACGATGCGGTACACCGCCAGCCCCTCCGCCTCGGGAAGCGCCGCGTCCGGCGGGTCGAGCTCCAGCCGTACCTCCACCCCTCCCACCGTGGCGAGGGAGGCCAGCTCCGGCAGGTCCCGCAGCCCCCGCACGGGCGCGTCGGGCGTGTCCTCGCGCAGCATGTCCAGCATGCGCCGCACCTCGAGCATGGCCTCCCGCCCCGCCGTCTCGATCACCCGCAGCGCGTCGCGGGCCTCGGCCGGGCTCTTCTCGGCGACGTGGTTGGCGATCGACGCCTTGACCACGATGAGCGTCATCGTGTGGGCCACCACGTCGTGCAGCTCCCGCGCGACCCGCAGCCGCTCCTCGACCGTCGCCTGCCGGACCAGCTGCTCGTCGCGCAGCGCCGCCTGGGCCCGCCGCTCGGCCACGACGTAGCCGAGCGCGAACGCCGGCCCCACCGCGGCGAGGCCGAAGAACACGGCCACCGTCGGCGGCCGCACCCCGACGCCGGCCAGCACCGCGCCCGCGGCCGCGGCGGTCAGGCCCCACCGGTTCGGGGCGGCCGCGCCCAGGCTGTAGAAGACCAGGGCCAGCGCGCAGCCCGGCGCGACGCCGGCGAACGAGGGGATGACCTGGGTGACCAGCGCGGCCGCGGCGGCCAGGGTGGCCACGGCGGCGGCCGCGTAGGGCCACCGCCGGCGCACCGCGACGGGGGCCGAGATCGCCAGCGCCACGACGACCGAGACCCAGCCCGGCTCGTGCGGCCCGCCGGCTTCCGGCGCGGCATAGGCCGCCGCCAGGCACGCCGCCCCGACCGGCACCACCGCGGCGGCGTCGATCGCGGCCGCGAGCCGCCCGCTGAGCTGCATGGCCTCGACGGTAGCGGGCGGCGCGGCCGGGCGCGTCGGACCGGGCGTCGTCATACCCAGGTATGAACGGGAAGTGACGGCCTTGGTCCGATGTGTGGGCCGCCCCCGCGCGGCATCGTTTCGGCCATGACGACGCAGACGGTGGTACTGGACGGGGTCCGCGCCGAGTACGGCGCGGGCGCCCGGCGCGTGGTGGCGCTGGACGGTGTATCGATCGGCTTCGCGGCCGGCACGTTCGCCGCGGTGATGGGCCCATCGGGGTCGGGCAAGTCGACGCTGCTGCACTGCGCGGCCGGCCTCGACCGCCCGGCCGCCGGCTCGGTCGCCATCGACGGGGTGACGCTCGGCGGTCTGGGCGAGGACGCGCTGACCCGGCTGCGGCGCGACCGTATCGGCTTCGTCTTCCAGGCCTTCAACCTCGTCTCCGCGCTCACCGCCGAGCAGAACGTGGCGCTGCCGCTGCGCCTGGCCGGCCGCCGCCCGGCCGCGGCCGACGTGGCCGGGGCGCTGGCCGCGGTCGGTCTCGGCGACCGGCTCCGGCATCGGCCGAGCGAGCTGTCCGGGGGCGAGCAGCAGCGGGTGGCGATCGCCCGGGCCCTCGTCAGCCGCCCGGCGGTGGTCTTCGCCGACGAGCCGACCGGGGCGCTGGACAGCGTCACCTCGCGGCACGTGCTCGACCTGCTGCGGGCGCTGGTCGACGAGCACGGGCAGACGGTGGTGATGGTGACCCACGACCCGGTCGCCGCCGCCCGGGCCGACCGGGTCGTGTTCCTCGCCGACGGCCGCATCGCCGCCGAGCTGCCGGGGCCGCTCGCCGCCGATGCCATCGCCGCCCGCGCCGCCCACCTGGAGACGGCGCCGTGCTGACGCTGCGGCGGGCCGCGGGTGCCCTCTTTGCAGGCGGCGTCGTGCTGCGGCGGGCCGTGGGCGCCCTCTCTGCAGGCGGCGTCGTGCTGCGGCGGGCCGCGGGTGCCCGTGTCGCCGGCGGCGTCGTGCTGATGCTGCGGCGGGCCGCGGGTGCCCTCGTCGCCGTGTCCGTCGGGGTGGCGCTGCTCGCCGCGGCGTTGCTGCTGCTTGCCGCGGGGCGGCCGGTCGTGCCCGCGCGGTTCGCCGCGACGCCCGTCGTGGTGAGCACGACGGTGCCCTGGTCGGCGTCGCGCGCGGACGAGCTCGCCGCCGCGCTGGCCGCCGTCCCGGGGGTCGCGAAGGCCTACCCCGACCACACGTTCTTCCTGCAGGACGCCGAGGCCGGGCACGGCTGGGCCTGGACCCGCCTGACCGCGGGCCGCGCGCCCGAGCGGGACGGCGAGGTCGCCGCCGACCGGGCCGTGGGCGCGCGGGTGACGCTGCTGACCGCGGCCGGGCCCGCCCAGTTCACGGTCACCGGCTCGACGGACGCGCCCGGGTACTACGTCGCCGACGCGGTCGCCGCCCGCCTGGCCCCGGGCGTGCGGGCCATCGGCCTGGTGCTGGCACCGGGCGCGGACGCGGGCCGGGTGGCCGCCGCGGCGGGGGAGCTGGTCGGTGCGGACGGCCGGGTGCTGTCCGGCGCCGCCCGCGCCGATCTGGAGCCGGCGGCCGACGCGCGGCTGCGCTGGATCGGCCTGCAGGTGCTCACCGGCGTGACGGCCCTGTCCGGCTTCGCCGCCGTGTTCGTCGTCGCCTCGACCTTCGCCTACCGGGTCGCGCAGCGGCGGCGGGAGCTGGGCCTGCTGCGCGCGGTCGGGGCCACGCCGCGGCAGGTGCGGCGGATGGTGTACGGCGAGGCCCTGCTCGTCGGCGCCGCCGGCGCCGCGATCGGCGTGGCGGTGGGTGCCGCGCTGGCCCCGCCGGTCGGGCGCCTGCTCGTCGGCGTGGGCCTGGAGCCGGCCACGTACGAGGTCGGCTACGCGCCGCTGCCCATCCTCGCCGCCCTGGCCGCCGGCCCGCTCGTCGCCCTGCTCGGGGCGGGCGCCGCGGCCCGCCGGGCGGCGCGGGTGCGGCCCCTGGAGGCGCTGCGCGAGGCGGCGGTCGAGCGCCGCGCGATGGGTCGGGCCCGCTGGGGCATCGGCGGCGTCCTGCTCGCCGCCGGCATCGCCTGCGGCTTCGGCACCGCCGCCGCCGGCGCGCCCGAGGACGGCGCGGCGTTCGCCCTCTACGGGGCGATGGCCCTGGTCACCGGCGTGGCGGTGCTCTCGCCGGCGGCCGTCGCGCCGCTGGCCCGGGTGCTGCGCCTGCCGCGGCGGCGGGGCGGGGGAGCGATCGGGCTGCTGGTGCGCGAGGGCGCTTCGAGCGCGGCCCGCCGTACCGCCGCCACGGCCTCTCCGGTGTTGCTCACCGTCGCCTTCGCGGTGCTGGTGGCCGGCATGGTGCGCACGAGCACCGCGGCCTACGCGGCCGGACGGCAGGCCGAGGTCGACGCCGGCTGGGTGCTGGTGCCCGACGGCCCGCCCGGGCTCACCGACGCCGCGGTGGCCGGCGCCCCGGGTGGGACGGCGCTGCTGCCGGCCACGGTCTACGACGGCGACCGGGCGCTGCGCGCGCTCGGCGTGGACCCGGCCGCGTTCGCCGCGACAGACCGGGGCGCCCGCGTGCTCGACGGCGCGCTGGGCGATCTCGCCGACGAGGATGCCGCGGTGGTACCGCGACAAGCCGGCCGTCGCGTGGGCGAGGACTACCCGCTCGTCTTCGCCGACGGCGAGCGGGTGCGCCTGCGGGTCGTCGCCGTGGTGGCCGACGGCTCCGTCCGCGGCGATGTGCTCCTGTCCCGGGCGACCGTGCGCGCCCACGACCCGTCGGCGCTCACCTCCGCGGTGCTCCTGCGTGACCCGGCCCTGCGGCCGGCCGCCGGGGCGCGGGTGGTGACCGCGGCGGCCTGGGCGGCCGAGGCCGACGCCGCCGAGGACCGCCTGGTGTGGCTGTTCACGCTGATGCTCATCGCGGTCTCGGCCGGCTACGGCGCCATCGCGGTGGCCAACACCCTGTTCATGGCGGCCGCCGGGAGGGCCGCCGACCTGCGGGTGCTGCGGCTGGCCGGCGCCACCCACCGCCAGGTCCTCGCCTGCGTGGCCGCCGAGTCGGGGCTGGTGGTGCTGCTGGGCGCGCTGCTCGGCGGCGCGGTCGCCCTCGGTGCGCTGGTGAGCATCCGGGCCGGGCTCAGCGCGCAGGTCGGCGCGCCGGTCGCCCTGGTCGTGCCCTGGCCCGTGGTGGCCGGCGCGGTCGGCCTGTGCCTCGCCATCGCGCTGCTCGCGGGCCTGGTCCCGACCCACCGGGGTCGGCCGAGGGCGGCGGCTTGATCCCGGCCCGCCGGGGTCGGGCGGGGGCGGCGGCTTGATCCCGGCCCACTGGGGTCGGCCGCGGGCGGCGGCTTGATCCCGGCCCGCCGGGGTCGGGCGGGGGCGGCGGCTTGATCCCGGCCCACTGGGGTCGGCCGCGGGCGGCGGCTTGATCCCGGCCCGCCGGGGTCGGGGGTGGGCGGCGGCTTGATCCTTGACCATTGGTCAAGTCGTCGTCAGTAGGCGTAGAACCCCTGGCCGCTCTTCTTGCCCAGCAGGCCGGCTTCCACCATGCGCAGCAGCGCGGGCGGCGGGGCCACTGCCGGGTCGTGCGACTCCTCGTAGAGCGAGGAGGCGATGGAGGCGACGGTGTCCAGCCCGATCATGTCGGCGAGCCGCAGCGGGCCCACCGGGTGGGCGCAGCCGAGCGTCATCGCGCTGTCGATCGCCTCGGCGGTCACCAGGCCGGCCCCGGCCATCCGGATGGCCGACACGAGGTACGGGATGAGCAGCGCGTTGACGACGAAGCCGGCCCGGTCCGGGGCGGCGACGACCCGCTTGCCCAGCACCGTGGTCACGAACGCCCCGGCCCGCTCGCGGGTCCGCGGCGCGGTCAGCAGCGAGCCGACCAGCTCGACCAGCGGCAGCGCGGTCACCGGGTTGAAGAAGTGCACGCCGATCACCTGCGCGGCCCGCCCGGTGGCCCGGGCCAGCCGGATGATCGGGATGGCCGAGGTGTTGGAGGCGAGGATCGCGTCGGGGTCGCTGACCACCTTGTCGAGGGTGGCGAAGATTTCGAGCTTGGTCGGCTCGTGCTCGCGGACCGCCTCGATGACGAGCTGCCGGTCGGCCAGGTCGCCGAGGTCGGTGGTGAACCGGATGCGGGACAGGGCCGCGTCGCGCTC
Organism: Dactylosporangium salmoneum; assembly: GCF_039532525.1. Classification (NCBI taxonomy): domain Bacteria; kingdom Bacillati; phylum Actinomycetota; class Actinomycetes; order Micromonosporales; family Micromonosporaceae; genus Dactylosporangium; species Dactylosporangium salmoneum. Next base: position 12,950 of record NZ_BAAARV010000064.1, on the reverse strand, counting down.
CTGCTCGGTGACGGCGCCCTTGCGCACGCCCTTGTCGAGCGAGCCGGTCACCCGCTTGCGGCCGGCCTCCGCCGACGCCGGGCCGGCCACGGCGACCATCACGTCGACGTCGCGCCTCGCGCACACGTCGGCGATGCCGGAGCCCATGATGCCGCAGCCCACGATCCCGACCCGCTGAATGTCGCTCATCGCGTCTCCTCCCCGAGTGCGCGGCCTGACCAGCGCAGCAGGCAGGCGCCGATGGACATGCCCCCGCCGAAGCCGGCGAGAAGCACGAGGTCGCCGTCGGCGAGGGAGCCCGCCCGGTTGACCTCGTCGAGGGTCACCGGCACCGAGGCGCTGCCGATGTTGCCGTACCGCTCCAGGGTGTGCAGCGTCCGCGCGCCCTCGAGCCCGCAACGCCCGACGAGCTCGTCGAGCAGGACCCCGTTGGCCTGGTGCGGCACGAAGTGGTCGACCTCGTCGAGGCCGTAGCCGGCCCGCTCGACCAGCGCGGCCAGGGTCGGCGGCACGTTCTCCATGACGAAGTCGCGCACGCCGCGGCCGTCCATGCGGAAGTAGTGCTCGCCGGCCTCGACGGTCTCCCGCGTCGGCGGGCGGCGGCTGCCCCCGGCCTCGATGCGGATGAGCTTCTCGGTGCCGCGGTGGTTGACCAGGTCGAGGTCGATGATGCCGTACCCCTCGGGGACCGGCCCCAGCACGGCCGCCCCGGCGCCGTCGCCGAACAGCACGGCCGTGCGGCGGTCGCCGAAGTCCAGGATGCGCGAGTAGATGTCGGCCCCGACGACGAGCGCGTGCGCGCCCGGCGACAGCGACACGAGCCCGCGGGCCAGCGCCATGGCGTAGACGAAGCCGCTGCACACCGCGTTGACGTCGAAGCAGGCGGCCCGGGCGGCCGACAGCGCGCTCTGCACGAGGCTCGACGTCGGCGGCATCGGGTGGTCGCCGGTCGACGTGCTCACCACGAGGTAGTCGATGCTGTCGGCGTCGAGGCCGGCCTGGGCCAGCGCGCTCGCGGCGGCCTGGGCGGCCAGGTCGGAGGTCGCCTCCTCGGGCGCGGCCCGGCGCCGGGCCCGGATGCGGGTCTTGCGCTCGATCCAGCCCGGCTCGACCCCGACGAGGCGCTCGACCTCGTCGCTTCCGACCTCGAGCGCCGGCAGATAGGACCCGGTGGCGAGGATGCCGACCGGCGGAGCGATCATCGTATTGAAGGCGGTCACGGCCACCAGACCCTCCTTGGCTGCGGACCAGCGGCCGGCGGGGCCTGGATGCACTCACCCGCTTCGACCGGTTAGCAACGTAAGGCGGGCCCGGCGGGGGCGTACACCCCTAACCGGGGCGCCCCCGATGGCACCTGGCGCGGGTGGGGCGGGTTAGGGGCGGGCTAGGGGCTGACGGCCCGCGGAAGGCCGCCATAGCCTCGACTGCGCCGGGTCAGCTCCCGCGGCAGCGCGGACCGCCCGGGCACGTTGAGCTTGCGGTACACCCGCGTCAGATGCTGCTCGACGGTGCTCACGGTGAGGAAGAGCGAGCGCGCGATCTGCGGATTGGTGTGCCCGCGGGCGGCCAGGGCGGCGACGCGCAGCTCGGCGTCGCTGAGCTCGGCGATGTGATCGGGCCGGCCCGGCCGCTGCGCCGAGGCGCCGCGGTGGCCGCCGAGCACGTTGTGCCCGGCCGGCGTCTCGCGCGGCTGCCGCTGCTGGTCGGTCAGCAGGTCGGCCCGCACGAGCATGAGCTGGTGGTGGTCGCCGGTCGCCTCGAGCACGCTCGCGGCGTCGTGCAGCAGGCCGGCCCGGTGCTCCGGCTCGGACGCGTTGGCCAGCAGGCGGAGCCCGGCGCCGCGGACCCGGTCGGTGTGCGGCCCCAGGTGGTCGAGCTGGTCGCGCAGGATCGCGCGGGCCTGGGCCTGGTCGCCGAGCGCGAGGTAGGTCTCCGCCAGGTCGATGCGCCACGGCAGCAGCGTCGGCAGGTCCAGCCCCCAGGAGCGCATCAGGTCGCGGCAGGTGGTGAAGTCCTTCAGCGCCGCCTGCCGGTTGCCGGTGGCCAGGTGGTGGCGGCCGCGGGCGCGCAGGTACAGCAGCCCCGTGCGCGCCTGGAACAGGGCCGCCGGCACCCGCACGTTGAGGTGGTTGACCGCCTGGTCGTGGTGGCCCGCCATGGTGGTGCTGAGGATCAGCGTGGACAGCGGGGCGCCGATGATGACGCCCCAGCCCTTGGGCGAGAACTGGGTCAGCGCGCCGCGGGAGTCCTCCTCGGCCTCGGCCAGGTTGCCGCGGCGGAGGTTGACGCCGGCCCGGATCGCGCGGAAGAGCGCCCGCCAGACCGGCGCGCGGCGCGCACCGGCCTCCCGGATCAGCCCGTCGCACCAGCTCGCCGCCGCGTCCAGGCGCTCGGCGCCGATGAGGGCCTCCACGCAGTACGCGGCCAGGCCGACGGTGTCGTCGGTGAGCCGCACGGTGCGCAGCACGTGCTCGGCATCGCCGAGCGTCTCGTCCGAGATGGCGGCGCCGGTGGTCAGCGCCTCGACGACCCGGCCCGCCTGCAGCCGCACCGACCAGTCGGCGCCGGCGTGGCCGAGCCCGGGCAGCGGGGGCCCGGCGGCCGCGCGGATCTGCCCGGAGCGGCCCGGGTAGACGTAGCACAGCTGCTGGCGGACCAGCTGCAGCTCGATCGCGGCCGGCACGTCGGCGGGCTCGGCCGCGGCGGCGAAGCGGCGCAGCAGCTCGACCGCCTGCTCCGGCCGGCCGTGCCACATGAGGTGGCGGATGAGCTCGAGGCCCTGCGGCACGCTCAGGTGCCCGGCCCGGGCCGCGGTCACCAGCTCGCCGAGCGGCCGGTCGGCGGCGGAGGGGTCGAGCCGCCACTGGGTGCGCACCAGCGCGGCGGCGACCGCGGTCCGCTGCGGCCCGTAGGCCCCGATCCGGTCGGCCATCCGGCAGCAGTCCAGGGCCAGCGCGGTGTCGTCGTCCTCGAGGGCGGCCTCCGCGGCGTCGCGCAGCACGGGCACCGACCAGCCGCCGTCGGCCGGGCTGGCCGCGATGGCGTGCCGGGCCACCTGGATCGCGGCGGCCCCGGTGGCGTGCAGCAGCCGGGCCGCCCGCTCGTGCAGCGCGGCCCGCTCGGGGGCGGGCATGGCGTAGAGCACGGCCGCCCGGGCCCGCGGGTGGTGGAACCGGCCCTCGCGCAGGATGCCCATGCCGGCCGCGGCGGCGAGCGCGCCGCTGGTCGCCGCGGGGTCCAGCTCGGCCAGTTCGGCCAGCACGGCAAGGGGCGCCGGCTCGTCCAGCACGGCGGCCATCCGAGCCACCCGCAGGACGGTGGCGTCGCTGCGGTACAGGCAGTTGAGCACCGCCTGGGCGAACGCGTCGGCGACGGCCACGGGCTCGGTCCCGCCGGCCGCCTGCCGGTCCAGTAACAGCGCGGTGAGCAGCCGCGGGTTGCCGCCGCTGATGCGGTGCAGCTCGGCGACGCCGTCGCCGGCCAGCGCGGCCACCCCGGCCCGGGACAGCGCCCCGACCAGGATCTGGCGCAGGTGCCGCTGGCTGTCCAGCTCGGCCCGGAAGAGCGGGTCCGAAGGCTGCGCGCCGACGCACTCGGTGAGCACCATGAGCACGCGGGCCCGGTGCACCCGGCGGGCCAGGTACAGCAGGAACTGCCGCGAGGCGGCGTCGGCGAGGTGCACGTCGTCGACGCCGATGACCAGCGGGACCCGCTCGGACAGCTCGACGAGGGCCTCGGTCAGCGCGCCGAACACCTCCGCGCTGACCAGTGGCACGGCGCCCGTCTCGTACAGCATCGCGTTGAGCGTGCCCTCGCGCAGCAGCCGGCCCACGCGGACCCGCTGGTCCTCGGCGAAGGGCGCGCCGGCGAAGAGCTGGTCCACCACGCCGAGGGCGAGCGAGCTCTCCACCCGCGAACCGGTGGCGGAAAGGCACACCGCGCCCGCGGGGGTCGCCCGCTGCTGCACCGCGTGCCACAGGGCGGTCTTGCCGCACCCCACGGGGGCGGAGATCAGCGCGACGCCGCCGTGGCCGCGCAGGCATGCGTCCAGAGCCTGCTCAAGGGTGTCGAGCTCATTTTTGCGCTCCACCAGAGCCATCTACAGCCGCCTCTTCGTAAAGACGAATGAACGCGAACACTCGGGCCTGTCGACCTTCGATACGGTAGCCGCTCGGGCGACGCTCGGACCACCGTCAATCTCGGGGCACGGGACACGGTGGGGGCCGACATGGGATCACCGTCCCGGCTTCGTCAGCTTTCGGACTTTTTCCGACCTGGGTAAGGCGGCAGATGCACCCGGAATGCATTAACGCGACCCGGATAGACTGCTTGCTACGTTCGGTGAAATCGCTCGTTGCGGTGCTGTTACGAAGTGCTCAACGTAAATATGTAATGTCCGTCACGGTAACCGTCCATAGTGGACGGTGCTCGCCGTGCCCGCCCTTGACAGCCCCCCGCCACGCCTGCAAGGGTCGGGCGAAACGGCCCATGGGGGATCCATGCTCACCGATGCGAAGCTCACCGGCCTGCTGGCCGAGCACTGCCGGCGCATGAACACCGGCGACGTCGACTACATGCTGGAGCTCTACAGCCGGGACGTGCGCTTCGAGGACCCGGTCGGCGCGCGGCCCATGATCGGCCACGACGAGCTGCGCGGGCACTTCACCCGGGCGGCGGAGTCGGAGACCTACGACATACCGGGCGTGCCGGTGGCCGCCGGCGACGGCCGGCACGCCATGCTGCCGGTGACCGTGCAGATGAACTACCTCCCGCTCGGGCCGGCGCTGGTGGCGCACGGCTTCCTCGACGCGCCGCGCAATCCCCGGCGCACCCTGCTCACCCTGAATGTCGTGGGCCTGATCCGGGCCAACGACGAGGGGCTCATCGAGGCGTGCTGGATCTACTGGGGCCGCACCGATGTCGGGCTCCTGGACGCCACGGCCGGAATGGCCCTGCGCGCCGCGCGGTAGCGCTCTCGATCCCTCCGCCGCCCGATGTTGGCGGCGACGTTCACGTGAACGCATGGCGATCGACATTCGACATTGTCTTAACCCGCGATTCATGGCCGCGCTCAGGGGTTGGCCACTAGGGCTGTGCCGATCATATACGATCCCGCGCGGTTGTCGAGAGGGTGCGGGATTCTCGGCCCATTGCGCCGTTGTTAGGGGCCCGGTAAGGGTGTTCCGCCCCCTCGTGGCTTGCCTAGCGTCGCAGCCGTCGATGCGTTAGCGCCGCTTTAGCGGCCCGATCGATCGTAGGTGCGCTGCGGCCGGCGAACTCGGGATGGATCGCGGGTGCGCTGCGGCTGGCGAACTCGGGATGGGGAGGCCTTTCGTGTCTGACGGCGCCGTCGAGTGCCCGATCGCGGTGGTGGGCTTCGCCTGCCGCCTGCCCGGCGCGAACCGGCCCGCCGAGTTCTGGCGGCTGCTGCGCGAGGGGCGTGACGCCATCACCGAACGCCCGGCCCACGCCGCGCCCGATCTGCCCGGGGCGCGCTGGGGCGGCTACCTCGACGCCACCGACGCCTTCGACCCGGCGTTCTTCGGCATCTCGCCGCGCGAGGCGGCGGTCATGGACCCGCAGCAGCGGCTCGCCCTGGAGCTGGCCTGGGAGGCCCTGGAGCACGCCGGCATCCCGCCGCACCGGCTGGCCGGCAGCCCCGCCGCCGTCTTCATGGGCTCGATGTGGGAGGACTACGCCAAGCTCAGCCACGCCCTCGGTGCCGGGGCGGTCACCCCGTTCTCGGCCACCGGCCTGGTGCGCGGCATCATCGCCAACCGCATCTCCTACGCGCTGGGCCTGCGCGGCCCCAGCCTGACCGTCGACACCGCGCAGTCGTCGTCGCTCGTCGCCGTACACCTGGCGGTGCAGAGCCTGCGCCGCGGCGAGTCCACCGTCGCGCTGGCCGGCGGCGTGAACCTCGCGCTGCTGCCGCACACCTCGTGGATCACCGCCCGCTTCGGCGGCCTCTCGCCCGACGGGCGCTGCTTCACCTTCGACGAGCGGGCCAACGGCTTCGTGCGTGGCGAGGGCGGCGGCGTGATCGTGCTGAAGACCCTGGACCGGGCCCGCGCCGACGGCGACGAGATCCACTGCGTCATCCTCGGCAGCGCGGTCGGCAACGACGGCGCCACCGAAGGCCTGACCGTGCCCGGGCGGGCCGGGCAGGAGGACGTCCTCGCCGAGGCCTACCGGCGGGCCGGGGTCGACCCGGGCGAGGTCCAGTACGTCGAGCTGCACGGCACCGGCACCCGCGCCGGCGACCCGGTGGAGGCGGCCGCGCTCGGCGCGGTGCTCGGCCGCGGCCGGCCCGCCGACGCACCGCTGCGGGTCGGCTCGGTCAAGACGAACATCGGGCACCTGGAGGGCGCGGCCGGCATCGCCGGGCTGCTCAAGGTGGTGCTCAGCCTCCGGCACCGGCAGCTGCCGGCCAGCCTCAACTTCCGCGCGCCCAACCCGCTGATCCCGCTGGACGAGCTGCGCCTGGCGGTGCAGACCGGCCTCGGGCCGTGGCCGTCGCCGGACGGGCCGCTGCTGGCCGGCGTCAGCTCCATCGGCATGGGCGGCACCAACTGCCACGTGGTCCTGGGCGCCTGGGAACACGACGACCCCGAAGCGGCCCCGGCGCACGGGGGCCCGCTCACGTTCCCGGTGTCGGCGCGGTCGGAGGCGGGGCTGGCCGCGCAGGCCGCCGCGTTGCACGCCGCCGTCGCGGACGACCCGGGCGTGGCCCTGCCCGACCTCGCGTACTCGCTCGCCACCACCCGGACCGCCTTCGAGTACCGCGCCGCGGTCGTCGCCGAGGACCGCGCCGAGCTGCTCGACGGCCTGGCCGCCCTCGCCGATCCCGCGGCCGCCCGCCCGTCCGGCGTCGTCACCGGCACCACCGCCGGCTCCGGCCGGCTCGCGTTCCTCTTCACGGGCCAGGGCAGCCAGCGGATCGGGATGGGCCGGGAGCTGTACGCCACCGAGCCCGCCTTCGCCGCGGCCTTCGACGAGTGCTGCGCCCTGCTCGGCCCCGACGTCCGGCGCGTGGTCTTCGAGGCCGGCGACCCGGCGCTGCTGGAGCGGACCGGGCACGCGCAGCCGGCCCTCTTCGCGCTGGAGGTCGCGCTCCACCGCTGGTTCGAGCGGCACGGCGTGCGCCCCGACTACCTGCTCGGCCACTCGATCGGGGAGCTGGCCGCCGCGCACGTGGCCGGCGTGCTCTCGCTGCCCGACGCCTGCAAGCTGGTGGCCGCGCGGGGGCGGCTCATGCAGGCGCTGCCGCCCGGCGGTGGCATGGTGTCGGTGAAGGCGGGCGAGGGGGACGTCGCGCCGTACCTGCGCGGCCAGGACCTCGTGGGGCTGGCCGCGCTCAACGGGCCCGCCTCGGTGGTGCTGTCCGGCGACGGTGCCGCGCTGCGCGGGATCGCCGAGCGGCTGGCCGCCGACGGCTTCCGCACCCGCGCGCTGACCGTCTCGCACGCCTTCCACTCGCCGCTCATGGAGCCGATGCTGGAGGACTTCCGGCGGGTGGCGGAGTCGTTGACGTACCACAGGCCGGTCATTCCGATCGTCACCAACCTGACGGGGGCCGTCGCCGGGCCGGACGAGCTGTGCACGCCCGAGCACTGGGTGCGCCACGTGCGGGCGACCGTGCGCTTCGCCGACGGCATCCGGGCCCTGCGCGACGTGGGGGTCACGCTCTTTGCCGAGCTGGGGCCCGACGGCGTGCTGTCCGCGCTCGGGCGCGACTGCGTGGAGGGGGCGACGTTCGTCCCGGCGCTGCGGGCCGACCGGCCGGAGCGGCGGACGCTGCTGGCCGCGCTGGCCGGGCTGGAGGCGCGCGGGGTCGCGGTCGAGCGCACCGGCGAGTTCGCCGGCGCCCGGCGGGTCGAGCTGCCGACGTACGTCTTCCAGCGCCAACGCCTCTGGATCGGCGCCGACGGGGCGCGGGTCGAGTCCCCGGCGCCGGCGGCGGGCCATTTCGCCGGCTCTTCGGCCGACTTTTCGGCCGCGGGCGGTGTCGCGGGCGGTGTCGCGGGCGGTGTCGCGGGCGGTGTCGCGGGCGGTGTCGCGGGCGGTGTCGCGGGCGGTGTCGCGGGCGGTGTCGCGGGCCGTTTCGCCGGGCTGGAGCCGGCCGCGCGGGCCGATGCGCTGCTGCGGCTGGTCCGGGCGGAGGCGGCGGCCGTGCTCGGGCACGGCGGCGCAAGCGCGGTCGAGATCCACTGGGCGTTCAAGGACCTGGGCTTCGACTCGCTCTCCGCCGTGGAGCTGCGCGACCGCCTCGCCGCCGCCACCGGGCTGACGCTGCCCGGCGGGCTTCTCTTCGACCACCCGACCCCCGCCCGGCTGGCGCTGCGCCTCGCCGACGAGCTGGCCGGCGCGCCCACCGAGGCCGAGCCGGCCACCACCGCGGCGCCCGCCGGCGCCGCCGAGCCGGTGGCGATCGTGGCCATGGCCTGCCGGCTGCCCGGCGGCGTCGCCTCGGCCGAGCAGCTGTGGCGGCTGGTGCTCGACGAGCGGCACGTGCTGCGCCCGTTCCCGCCGGACCGCGGCTGGGACGTCGCCGGTCTCGTCGACCCGACCGGCGAGCGCCCCGGCACCTCGTACGTCGCGCAGGGCGGCTTCCTCGACGACGTGGCCGGCTTCGACGCCGCGTTCTTCGGCATCTCGCCCCGCGAGGCGCTCGCCATGGACCCGCAGCAGCGGCTGCTGCTGGAGGCGTCGTGGGAGGCCTTCGAGCGGGCCGGGATCGACCCCGCGGGCCTGCGCGGCAGCGGCACCGGGGTGTTCGTCGGGTGCACTTCGCAGGAGTACGGCCCGAGGCTGCACGAGGCCGGCCCGCGCGACGAGGGGTACGTCCTGACCGGCAGCGCCCCCAGCGTCGCGTCGGGCCGGATCTCCTACGCGTTCGGCTTCGAGGGCCCCACCCTGACCGTGGACACCGCCTGCTCGTCGTCGCTGGTGGCGGTGCACCTGGCCGCGCAGGCGCTGCGGGCCGGTGAGTGCGCCCTGGCCCTGGCCGGCGGCGTGACGGTGATGTCCGGCCCGGGCATGTTCACCGAGTTCAGCCGCCAGCGAGGTCTGGCCCGCGACGCGCGGGTCAAGGCCTTCGCCGAGGGCGCCGACGGCACGGCCTGGTCCGAGGGCGTCGGCGTACTGCTGCTGGAGCGGCTCAGCGACGCGCAGCGGCTCGGGCACCCGGTGCTCGCCGTCGTGCGCGGCTCGGCGGTCAACTCCGACGGCGCCTCCAACGGCCTGACCGCCCCCAACGGCCCCTCCCAGCAGCGGGTGATCCGGGCCGCGCTGGCCGGCGCGGGCCTGCGGCCGTCCGACGTGGACGCCGTCGAGGCGCACGGCACGGGCACGGCGCTGGGCGACCCGATCGAGGCGCAGGCGCTGCTGGCCACCTACGGCCGGGACCGCGCCGAGCCGTTGTGGCTCGGCTCGGTGAAGTCGAACATCGGCCACACCCAGGCCTCGGCCGGGGTGGCCGGGGTCATCAAGATGGTCGAGGCGATGCGCCACGGCGTGCTGCCCCGCACCCTGCACGTGGACGAGCCCTCGTCGCACGTGGACTGGTCGGCCGGCTCGGTCGAGCTGCTGACCGAGTCCCGGCCGTGGTCTCTTGCCGGCCGCCCGCGCCGGGCCGGGGTATCGGCGTTCGGCATCAGCGGCACCAACGCGCACGTGATCCTGGAGTCGGCGCCGGCCGTCGACCGCGTGCCGTCCCCCTCTTCCGGGCCGGTGCCGCTGGTGGTGTCGGCCCGCTCGTTGCCCGCGCTGCGGGAGGCGGGGGCCCGGCTGGCCGAATGGCTCTCCGGGGACCCGTCACTCGGTCTGCCCGATGTGGCGTTCTCGCTGGCCTCTGGCCGGGCGGCGCTGGAGCACCGGGCGGTGGTCGTGGCGGCGGACCGTGCGGAGGCCCTGGCGGGCCTGGCGGCGCTGGCCGCGGGGGAGCCGTTCGCGAACCTGGTGGAGGGCTTCGCCGGTGCGGGCCGCCGGGCGGTGTTCGTGTTCCCGGGCCAGGGTTCGCAGTGGGTGGGTATGGCGACCGAACTGCTGGCCGACTCCCCGGTCTTCGCCGAATGCGAGCGAGCCCTGGCGTCGTTGGTGGACTGGTCGCTGCGGGATGCGCTGACCGATCCGGAGTTGCTGGAGCGGGTCGACGTGGTGCAGCCGGTCCTGTGGGCGGTGATGGTCTCCCTGGCCGCGATGTGGGAGTCCTATGGCGTGACTCCTGCGGCCGTGATCGGTCATTCGCAGGGTGAGATCGCCGCGGCGGTGGTTGCCGGTGGCTTGTCCATTGTGGATGGCGCGCGGGTGGTGGTGCTGCGGTCGAAGGCGCTGCGGGCGATTGCCGGTCGCGGTGGGATGGTTTCGGTCGCCGAGCCGGTGGATCGGGTGCGTGAGCTGATCGACGGCCGGCTCTCTATTGCGGCGATGAACGGTCCGTCGGCGACGGTGGTGGCTGGTCCGGTTGAGGCGTTGGACGAGTTCGTGGCCTCCTGCGGTGAGGACGTTCGGGTGCGCCGGATCCCGGTGGATTATGCGTCGCATACGCCGCAGGTGGAGGAGTTGCGTGGGCAGATCCTGACTGACCTGGCCGATATCGAGCCGGCTGCGGGTCGAGTTCCGTTCATATCTGCGGTGACGGGCGATGTGCTGGATATGTCGCAGTTGGATGGGACGTATTGGTACACGAATCTGCGGCAGCCGGTGCGGTTTGACGATGCGGTGAACACCGCGCGGGGGCTTGGGCTTGACGGGTTCGTCGAGTGCAGTGCGCATCCGGTGCTGGCGCTCGGGGTGGGGACGCTGCGCCGGGGCGACGGCGGGATGCGGCGACTCGTCACGTCGCTGGGGGAGGCATACACCCAGGGGATCGGGGTCGACTTCGGGCTCGGCGGCGGACGGCGGGTGGACCTGCCGACGTACGCGTTCCAGCACGAGCGGTTCTGGGCTGCGGGGGACGGCGGGCTGGACATGGTCCGGCTGGCGCACGCGGACGCGTACCTGTTGGCGGGGCGGGTTTCGCTGGGTGCGCAGCCGTGGCTGGCCGACCACGCCGTGAACGGCACCGTACTGCTGCCGGGCACCGCGTTCGTCGAGCTGGCGCTGAGGGCCGGTCAGGCATGCGGGTGCCCGGTCGTGGAGGAGTTGACGATCCAGGCGCCGTTGGTGCTGGACGGCGACGATGCGGTACAGGTGCAGGTTTGGGTTTCTGAACCGGATGGTGGTGGGCGGCGGGCGGTGACCGTCCACTCGCGACCGGGCGACGACGCCGAGTGGACCGCGCACGCGAGCGGCTCGCTGGTCACGGCCTCCGAGGACTTCGAGCCGGTCGAGTGGCCGCCCGCTGAGGCGTCGGCGGTCGATCTCGCGGGCTTCTACGAGGAGATGGCGGCACGGGGGTACGAGTACGGCCCCGCCTTCCAGGGACTGACCGCCGCCTGGCGGGACGGCGAGGACGTCTACGCGACCGTGACGCTGCCGGTCGACGACGATCCTCGGCTCGCGATCCACCCCGCGCTGCTGGACGCCGCCCTGCACGCCGCGCTGCTCGGGCCGGTGCGGGGCACGCAGCTGCCGTTCGCCTGGCGCGACGTGGCCCTCGACGCCGCGGGCGCCCGGGAACTGCGGGTGCGCGTGTCGCCCGACGGCGCGGGCGGGACCACCTTCGACCTCGCCGACGGCGCGGGCCGCCCGCTGGGCCGGATCGGCTCGCTGGGCTGGCGCCCCTTCACCGCGCCGGCCGACGACGCCTTCCACCGCCTGGAGTGGCGCCCGGCCCCGGCCGCGCGGGCCGAGGCGCCCGACGTCGTACGGCTGGACCTTCCGGCGGTGGGCGCCGATCTGCACGACGGCGTCGGCGAGGCCCTCGCGCGCCTTCGGGAGCACCTGGCCGACGAGTCCCGTCTCGTGGCGGTGGTGACGAGCGGCGCGGTCGCGGCCGGTCCCGAGGACCCGGCGCCCGACCCGGTCGCCGCGGCGGTCTGGGGCCTGGCCCGCTCGGCCGCGTCGGAGAACCCGGGCCGGATCGCGCTGGTCGACCTCGACGACCGGGACCGCCCGGGCGCCGACGGCGACGTGCTGGCCGCCGTCGCCACCGGCGAGCCCGAGGTGGCCGTGCGCGGCGGGGCGATGCTGGTGCCGCGCCTGGTCCGGTCCCCGCTGCCGACCGGCCGGCCCGACCTCGGCGACGGCACCGTGCTCATCACCGGCGGGACCGGGGCGCTCGGCGGGCTCGTGGCGCGGCACCTCGTGGCCGGGCACGGCGTGCGCAGCCTCGTCCTCGTCAGTCGCCGCGGGCCGGACGCGCCCGGGGCCGCCGAGCTCGCCGGGGAGCTGCAGCGGGCCGGCGCGCGGGTGCTGGTGGCCGCCGCCGACGTCGCCGACCGGGACCAGGTGGCGGCGCTGCTCGAGGCGGTGCCGGCCGACCGACCGCTGACCGGCGTCGTGCACACCGCGGGCGTGCTCGCCGACGGGGTCATCGGGTCGCTCACCCGCGAGCAGTGCGACCGCGTCCTCGCCGCCAAGGCCGACGCCGCGCTGCACCTCGACGAGCTCACCCGCGGGCTGGACCTGCGGATGTTCGTGCTCTTCTCCTCCGTGATGGGGCTCATCGGCGGGCCCGGTCAGGGCAACTACGCGGCGGCCAACGCCGTGCTCGACGCGGTCGCGGCGCGGCGGGCGGCGGCCGGGCTGGCCGGCGTGTCCGTGGCCTGGGGCCTGTGGGCCGGCGACGGCGCACTCACCGAGCACCTCACCGGCGCCGACCGTGCCCGCCTGGCCCGCGGCGGGCTGGTGCCGCTGGAGCGCGGGCACGGGCTCGCCCTCTTCGACGCGGCCCTGGCGGCCGGGGCGTCGCTCGTGGTGCCGGCGCGGCTGGACCTCGCCGCCCTGCGCGGGGGCGTGACCGCGGCGGTGCCGGCCGGCCTGCAGTCGCTGGTCGGGGCGCCGGC
>NZ_BAAARV010000063.1:0-41290 GCF_039532525.1 Dactylosporangium salmoneum | reverse complement strand
TCCCACGACGGGATCACCGGCTACGCCGCGTACAAGGTGGCCAACACCGTCACCTCGCACGAAGCCTGGGGCATGGGCAGCTACTGCGTCTTCACCACCGACCCGTCCATCGCCGCCTACCACTCCTACGAGGCGCCCACCAGCGCCGGCGTCATGTTCCACGACATCCTGACCGTGTCGCTGGGCAAGGGCTCGATCACCCACGTCATCAACGACACCGGCGACGCCGCCCTGCCGAGCAAGGTCACGCCGCACACGGTCGTCAGCTACCCGTAACGACCCCGGGAAGCGCTAAGGCGCGGCGACTCGCGGCAAAACGGACCAGTACGAAATGTCTCGCGAACCGGCGGGGCGGGCATTCTCAACCGGCCCGCCCCCTCGTTCGGACCCTAACCCAGACCCTTCACTACCAATGGGTCACCATAAATACTTCGGACATTCCCATCAATTGACCTCTTTCGAATGACTTGAGTATTGCGCCGGGCCCGGACATCGATAGTGTTCGCATGACGACCCACCCGTACCCGGGAAGGAGGCCGCTATGAAGTCCGTGCGCACGCTCTGAGTGAGCAGAGGTCACCTCGATGATGCGCCGGCGGCTCGTCCGAACGCCGCCGGCGCACACCCTCCCCCGCACTGCGAAAAGGACCACGCATGTCGCTGATCGATCGCATCACGGTGCCATTCAAGGGCGAGGGAGAGGGCACCGAGGAGCTGACCTGGGGACAGTTCGCGGCCTGGCGCTCAATGCAGGTCGTCGAGGCCACGGAATGGGCGGGCGGCACGATGGCGCTCGCCGAGGGGACCACCGTGGGGTACATCGCGACAATGCTGGGCTTCATCATGGGCCGGCACCAGTCGCTGCGCACCCGGCTGGTCCCGGACGGCGACGGCCCGCCGCGGCAGTGCCTCGCCCCGGCCGGCGAGGTCACGCTCGAGGTCTACGCCGCCGGCGACTCGCCCGAGGAGATCCGGGAGCGCTACGAGAAGGCCCCGTGGGACCCGATGGCCGACTGGCCGGTGCGGATGGCGGTCGTCGCCGACGGCGAGCGGGCCCTGCACCTCGTCGCGCTCTACTGCCACATGGTCATCGACGGGTACGGCTTCGAGGCCCTCGTCGCCGACCTGGCCAACCTCGACCCGGACACCGGCGCCGCGCTCGCCCCGGTGGATGGCATCCAGCCCCTGGACCTCGCCCGCGCCCAGCGGGGGCGGCCGGCCCGGCGGGCGCACGAGGCGTCGCTGCGGTACTGGGAGCGGCACCTGCGCGCCATCGCCCCCCGCCGCTTCCCCGACCGCCTGGAGCCGGCCGGCGAGCGCTGGCAGGAGGCGACCCTGACCACCCCGGCGACCGCCCTGGCCCTGGCCGCCGTCGCCGGGCGCACGAAGGTCCACTCCGGCACGGTGCTGCTCGCCGCCTACGCGGTGATGCTGGCGGGCCTGTCCGGCCAGCCCGTCGGCGCGTTCCGGATCGTGGTCAGCAACCGCTTCCGCCCCGGCTTCGCCGCCTCGGTGAGCAACCTGGCCCAGGCCGGCCTGGCCGTCATCAACACGTCGCCGGCCGACCTCAGCGAGTCCGCCGCCCCCTTCGACGAGGTCGTCGCCCGCGCCTGGAGCGCCCAGCTGGCCGCCGGCATGCACGCCTACTACCACCCGAAGGACCTGTGGGCGCTTGTCGAACGGGTCGGCCGGGAGCGCGGCGAGGAGCTGGACACCCTCTGCTACTTCAACGACCGCCGCCGCTCGGCCGCCCAGGACGGCGCCGGCGGGCCGCCGCCGTCCCCGGGCGAGATCAGCGCCGCGCTGCCGGCCTCGCGGCTGCGCTGGGGCCCCCGCTCCGACGAGTTCGACGCCACCTCGTTCCTGCACGTCGACGCGGCCGGGGAGGGCATCGAGCTGACGTGGCGGGTCGACACCACGGCCGTGTCCCCGGCGATGCTGGAGGACGGCCTGCGCCGGATCGAGTCCCTGGTCGTGACCGCCGCGCTGGCCGACGACCTGGCCGGACGCCCGGCGTAGCGCATGCCGCGGATGCGGCCCAAGCCACGACGCTCCCTTCCGGCCCCGCAGGACGGCGCATACCGTCGCTGTCACCCGCCGGCCGGTGCCTCACCCGGGTCGAGGACGCGGAGGTACTCGTCGAGGCGCGCGGCCGCGGTGAGCATCGCGCGGGCCCTCGCGGCGTGGCGGGCCCGCCAGGTGTGCAGCAGGTCGGCCAGGTGCTCGGTGCCGCCGGCCGTGCGGACCTGCTCGACCACGGCGGCGATGTGGCGCAGCAGGTAGCCGCCCCGGCGCAGCAGGTGGGCCAGCTCGGCGTCGCGCACGTCCTCGGCCCGGTAGACCCGCTGCCGGGTGGCCCGGTCGCGGACCGGGCGCAGGATGCCGGCCCGCTCCCATTTGCGCAGCGTCGCCGGGCGCACGCCGAGCCGGTGGGCCAGCGCGCCGATCGGCAGCTGCGGGCCGGACGCCGGCTGGGACGGCGGCGACCCGGCCAGCAGGTGGGCGGCGGCCTCCACGCCGTCCAGGGTCTCGCGGTCGCGCAGCAGCTGGGCGTGGCTGGCGTCGATGGCGCGCAGCGCGGCGTCCGGCTCGCCGGCGGCGACGGCCCGCATGACGTCGCCGGCGGTCGCGTAGCCGTGGGCGGGCACCAGCGCCAGGTAGGCCCGCAGCGCGGCCGCGTGAACCGCCGTGTACCTGCGGTAGCCGCTGACGGTGCGCTCGGCGGGCGGGATGACGCCGTCGCGCTCGTAGTTGCGCACGGTCTGCGGCGAGATGCCGTGCTCGCGCGCGAGGTCGACCGGGCGGTGTACCGCCGTTTGAGACTTCAGGCTCGCTCCTCCGGTGCCGCGCGGGTCGGACCTTCACACGCAGGTTCAACGATACGGTAAAGGTCATGGCTTTCGCGGAACAGGCACGACTGCACGACGGCAGCACGATCGACGTGGAGGTGCACGGCGCCGGGCCCGCCGTGCTGCTGCCCGTCAACCCCGTCCCGATCGAGGGGGCGGGGGCCGAGGAGCTGCGCCGGTGGGGCGCGGACCCGGCGCTCGGCCGCACCCTCATCGACGGGCTGGCCGACACCTTCACCGTCGTGGCGTTCGACTACGAGGGGCACGTGCTCGCCGTACCGAAGCCGGACACCCTCACGCCCGCGAACATCGCCGCCGACGTCATCGCCGTGGCCGACGCCGCCGGGGTGGACCGGTTCGCCTACTACGGGTACTCCTGGCTGGCCCTGGCCGGGCTGCACCTCGCCCTGCGGACCGAGCGGGTCGCGGCCCTGGCGATGGGCGGCTACCCGCCGCTGGGCGGCCCGCAGGCCGAGCTGCTGCAGGTGACCACCGCGACCCATGCGATGGCCGTCGACCCCGGGCGCACGCCGTCGCCGCCGCCATCGCCGGGCGAGGCGGACTGGTCCACCGCCGAGCTGACGCTGTCGGAGGGCCAGACCCGGCAGTTCGTCACGCTGTACGAGGCCCTCCAGGGCTTCGACGAGCGGGCCGCCCTGTCACGGCTGCGCTGCCCGCGGCTGGTCTTCGCCGGGTCGGCCGACGAGATCGACTACGAGGAGCGGTGGGGCGGCGTCCACGTGAGCATGGCCCGCCCGCTGATCGACGGGCGGGCCGACCTCGAGGCGCTCGGCTGGCAGGTCCGGGTCCTCGACGGGCTCGATCACATGGGGGCGATGCAGGCGGGAGCGGTCCTGCCCATCCTCCGGTCGTTCCTCGCTTAGGTCCGCGACCACTGCTGGTTGGCGCCGCCGTTGCACGTCCAGATCTGCAGCAGCGTGCCGCCGGCCGTGGCGTGGCCGGGCGCGTCGAGGCACTTGCCGGAGTTGACGTTGACGACCCTGCCGTCGGCGCCCAGTGTCCACTGCTGGGCGCCGGTGCCGTTGCAGTCGTAGATCTGCACGGGGGTGCCGTCGGCGGTGCCGGAGGAGCGCACGTCGAGGCACTTGGTGCCGAACACCTTCAGCGCCCGCGCCGAGGTGAGGGTCCACGACTGGGCGCCGGTGCCGTTGCAGTCCCACAGCTGCACCTGCGTGCTGTTGGTCTGCGTGGCGCCGGGCACGTCGACGCAGCGGCCCGACTCGCGGCCGCGCAGGACGCCGGTGGCGGGCGGGGTGACGCTGGTGCCGGCCGCGACCAGCGCCGCCGCGGCCGCCGCCTGGGTGGTCGGCGACCACAGCGCGAACGGCCCGACGAAGGAGTTGCCCTGCTGCCCGGCGGCGTTGGTGTCGTTGGCCAGGATGGAGTTCGCGGTCGTGGTGATGAAGGTGTCGTACTCCGTGGTGCCCGCCGCGGTGGCAAGGGCCCGCAGGTAGCGGATGAACACGCCCTTGAACGCCTGCCCGTCGCCGGAGCAGTTGGGCTCGCAGCCCTCGTAGAGCACGCCGCCCCGGTTGAACCGGGCCACGGCCGCGGTGGCGATCGAGCGGGCCGTGGTGAGCAGGCTCGTGTCGCCGGTGGCCTTGCGCAGCTCCGACAGGCCCTGCAGGATCACGCCCTGGTTGTACGTCCAGTTGGCGGTGTTGAACGTGCACCCGGACGCGTTGAGCCCGTCGCGGACGAGGTTGCCGCTGATGAGCCCGCTGGTGCGAAACCAGTTCCACTCGGCGTTGGCCCAGCCGAGGTACGTCGTGTCGCCCGCGATCCGGTTGTGCAGCCCGGCGGTCGCGGCCAGGAACAGCTCGTTGGCGATGGAGGCCTTGTAGGCCTTGGCTGTGCTCCAGTACACGCCGCCGCCGCAGGCCGTGTCCCAGTAGTCGTGCATGTACCGGGTCGTGGTCTCGGCCATGGACAGGTAGCTGCGGTTGCCGGTGATGTCGTACGCCTGCAGCCACACCAGCGTCCACCAGCCGGTGTCGTCGATGTACATGTTGGTGAACGACGGGTTCTTCGCGAACGCCTGCGTGATCGCGTAGTCGTACTGCCCGTCGCCGCTGGCCTGTCGGTAGGTCATCACGGTGCTCAGCGACACGGCGCTGGTCCACCAGTCGGACCCAATCCGGCCCGTGTTCGGGTCGTAGGACTGCATGAGCACGGCGACGCTGGCGGCCGCGGACGGTGAGACCGCGGCCGCCGCCGTGCCCGGGACGCCCAGCACGACGCCGAGCCCGAGGACCACGGCGGCGAGCGGGGCAACGAACCGTTTCATGGCGCTCTCCTTCGAATGTCTGGCGGAACATCGATAGGGAGCTATGAATGTATCGCGGTAACCTCAGTTTTTGACAGAACCTGCCATCAGCCCACCGATGAACCAGCGGCCGAGCACGATGTACACGACCAGGGTGGGCAGCGAGGCGATGAGCGCGCCGGCCATCGACGCGGCGTAGTCCGGGGACTGCGCGCCGGCGAGGGCGTTGAGCGCGATCGTGATCGGGCCGTTCCTCGTGTTGGACATGAAGATCGCGAACAGGTAGTCGTTCCAGGCCGACGTGAACTGCCAGATGACGGTGACCACGAAGCCGGGCGCGGACAGCGGCAGGATGACCGACGCGTACGTGCGCAGCATCCCCGCGCCGTCGACCCGGCTGGCCTCGATCAGCTCGACCGGGACCGTGGTCGCGTAGTAGTTGCGGAAGATCAGCGTGCAGATCGGGATGCCGTAGACGCAGTGCACGAACACCAGGGTCGGGATGCCCGGGGCCAGGTTGATCTCGTGCACGATCTGCCGCAGCGGGATCATCACCGCCTGGTACGGGATGAACATGCCGAACAGGATCACCGTGAACACCACGTCGGCGCCGGGGAAGCGCCACCGCGACAGCACGAACCCGTTGGCCGAGCCGAGGATCGAGGAGATGACCGCGACCGGGATGGCCAGCTCGAAGGTGCGCACGAAGGACGGGCGCAGCGCGGTCCACGCCTTGTCCCACGACGCGAAGGTCCAGTGCTCCGGCAGGTTCCACTGACCGTTGACGCCGATCTCGCGGCCGGACTTGAGGCTGGTCACGATCAGCACGTACGCCGGCATGAGCACGACGATCAGGAAGGCCAGCAACAGGATGTACCGCACCGCCTGCCCGGCCGGCGAGCGCCGGTTGATCCCGCCGTTCGCCTTCCGCGCGGGCCGGGCCGGGGTGAGGGCGGGTGCGGCTTCGGTGGTGGCGGTCATGAGCGGCGCTCCACGCGGTTGTTGTAGATGAGGTACGGCACGATCACGATGGCCACGAGCAGCAACAGGATGATCGAGATCGCCGCCGCCTTCGCGAAGTCGCTGGTGAGCAGGGTCTGCCAGACGTAGACGGCCGGTACCTCCGTGAGCCACTGGGCGCCGGAGACGCTCATGATGAGGTCGAACATCTTCATCGACATGTGGCCGAGGATGATCAGCGCGGACAGCGCCGTGGGGGTGAGCTGCGGGAAGAGCACGTGCCGGTAGAGCTTCCAGCCGCTGGCCCCGTCCATCGCGGCCGCCTCGCGCAGCTCCGCCGGGATGCCGCGGAAGCCGGACAGGAACAGCGCCATGACGTACCCCGACAGCTGCCAGATCGCCGGCAGCGCCATCGCGGCCATGCCCCAGTCCGGGTCCGTCCACCATGGATTCTCCAGGAATCCCAGGTGCAGGTCCTCGAAGATGCGGTTGAGCCCGCCGGCGTTCGCCCCGTCGGCGGAGTTCATCAGCCAGCGCCAGACCACGCCGGAGGCGACGAACGACACGGCCATCGGGAAGAGGTAGACGGCCCGGAAGACGCCCTCGCCGCGCACCCCGCGCTCCAGCAGCAGGGCCCAGAACAGGCCCATCACCAGCGCGCCGACCATGAAGACGAGGGTGAAGATGCCGAGGTTCTTCAGCGAGTGCACGAACCGGTCGTTGATGTCGTCGGTGAACAGCTGCGTGAAGTTCTTCAGGCCGGCGAAGCCCTGGTTGCCGAGGGCGTCGTGCTCGTCGCTGAGCGAGAGCTTGATGGTCCAGCCGATGAGGCCGTAGACGAACACGGCCAGCAGGATGATCGACGGGGAGAGCAGGAGCAGACCGGGCAGCCAGCGGCGCAGCGCCGCGGAGCGCTTGCCGGGCGAGCGGCGGGGTGTCGTCACCGGGATGTCCTCACACGTTGGGGCGGCGGAGCGGAGACCTTTCGCCTCCGCCCCGCCGCTTCGATGTTGCGGCTACTTGCCCGCGTACTGCTTCGCGGCGGCCGCGAGGGCCTTCTGCAGGCCGGCGACGTCGCCGTCGGTGGAGAACTTGCCCTGCGCCGAGTTCACCGCGCCCTGCCACGCCTGCGAGCAGGCCGAGCCGTGCGGGCACGACGGCACCGCGACGTCCTTGGCCCAGTCCGCGATCGCGGCCTGCTGGTAGGCCGGGTAGTCGGTGGCCACCGCGTCGGTGCGGGCCGGGATCGAGCCCTTCTTGGTGTTGAACGCCTTCTGGCCGGCGGCCGAGCTCAGGGTCTTGAGCCAGCACTTGGTGCCCTCGGGGTCCTTCGCGCCCTTCGGCAGCACGAACGAGTCGGCCAGCCACTGGTAGGCGTTGCCGTTGCCCGGGAAGACCGTGTAGGAGTAGTCCTTGAAGCCCTTGGCGTCCAGGTCCGCGGCTTCCCAGTCACCCATCAGCTGGAACGCCGCCTTGCCGTCCATGACCTGCTTCTCGGCGTCGGTCCAGTCGAGGCTGTCGCGGTCCTTGTTGGTGTAGCCGAGCAGCTTCTTGTAGTCGTTGATGGCGGTCGTGACGTCCGCGCCGGCCCAGTCGGTCTTGCCGTTCCACAGGCCGATGAACTTGTCGTTGCCGAGGTCGGAGATGAGTACCGCCTCGAAGAGCATCTCCTGCGTCCAGTCCTTGCCCAGCGCCAGCGGGGTGACACCCTTGGCCTTGACGGCGTCGAGCTGGGTGAAGAACTGCGGCAGCGAGGTGGCCACCGACGTGATGCCGGCGTCGGCGAGGACCTTCTTGTTGGCCCACAGCACGTTGGCGCGGTGGATGTTCGCCGGCACCGAGTAGATCTTGCCGTTGACCGTCAGGCTGTCCACGAGGCCCTTGGGGAACGCCGAGTCCAGGCCCCACTCCTTGTACTGCGCGGAGAGGTCCTCGATCTGCCCGGCCTTGATGTAGTCGGTGAGCTCCGCGCCCGCGTGCGCCTGGAACGTGTCCGGCGGGTCGCTCTGCTGCAGGCGCGAGGCGAGCACCTGCTTGGCGTTGGAGCCGGCGCCACCGGCCACCGCGCCGTTGACGAACTCGTACTGCGAGCAGTCCGTCTTGAACTGGGTCACCAGCCCGTCGAGGCCGGCCTTCTCGCCGCCGTCGGCCCACCAGGTGAAGACCTCCACCTTCTTGGAGCCGCCACCACCGCCACTGCCGTCCCCTTCATCGCTGCCACAGCCGCCGGCCAGCAGCGCGAGCGCGATGCCCGCCGCGGCCACGGTCGTGCGCCCGTTGAAGCGCATCCGTCCTCCAGATTTGGGGTGTCACCAACTGTTGAAGTGTGTTCGTTGGTTACCGAAGAGCGTCCGTGCATGGTCGATCATGTTGAAGCATGGTGATGTCCGTAATGGGTACGCGCAGCCGCAAGTTCTGTCAACTCTTTCCCGACGGAAAGACCCATTTACATGCTTACATAGGTGAATGCCCGGCTTCGACCCACTTCCCGCATCCCGCTTGACTTCGAGCGCGCTCGAATCCCTAGCGTCGGCCGCATGACCGTCTCACGGGTGCTGATCACCGGCGCGACCGGCGGCCTCGGCCTGGCCATGGCCACCGCCCTGGCCGCCGCCGGCGCCCGGGTCGCCCTCATCGGCCGCGACGGCGAGCGGGCGGGCGCGGCCGCCGCCCGGCTGCCCGGCGCCGTCGGCCTCGAGCTCGACGTGCGCGACGAACGATCCGTGGCCCGCGCGGTCGACGCGGCCTGGACCCGGCTGGGCGGCCTGGACATGCTCGTCAACAACGCGGGCCTGGGCATGCCCGCATCATGGCCGCGGAGCTGCGCGACTCGGGCGTGACGGTCAACCTGCTGCTGCCCGGCGGCCCGACGGTGACCGGGATGCTGCCGCCCGACGCGCTCGCGACCGGCCGCACGTTCCTGGACCCGGCCGTGATGGGCCCGCCCATCGTCTGGCTGGCCTCGGACGCCGCGGCGGGGGTCCACGACGAGCGCATCGACGCCTCGAAGTTCGGCGATTGGCTCGCCGCGCGCTCGGCATGACCGGGCCTCACGAGTGGGCGGCGAGCCACTCCAGGGCCTCGGCGGCGTGGCGCATGATGGTGATGTGGCCCGCGCCGGGGACGATCCGCAGCTCGGCCGCGGGCAGCCGGCCGGCCAGCCACTCGCCGTGGGCGCTGGGAATCATGCGGTCGCCGGAGCCGTGCAGCAGCAGCGCGGGCCGGTTGATGACGGCCGGGTCGAAGCCCCAGTCGCCGGCCTGGGCCAGCTCGTCGTCGATGAGGCCGGCCGGGCCCATCACCAGCGCCGCCGGCACGATCCGGTCGAACCAGTCCCAGTCGGTCTGCAGCGCCTCCCAGTCGGCCGGCAGGAACCCGATGTCCTCCTCACCGGTCGCGCCCGCCAGCTGCCGCTCCTTGGCCGCCCGGCCCTCGCGCGCCGAGCCGAGGGAGGACGCCGAGCCGTCGGCCATCCCGGCGTACCAGTCGAAGCCGGACGCCGTCGAGGGCTCGTAGGGCGCCAGCGCAGAGATGCTCACCACCGCCCCGACGCGGTCGGGCAGCAGTGCGGCGCAGGCCAGCGCGTGCGGCCCGCCGCCGGAGTGCCCCATGACCGTGAACCGCTCCACCCCGAGCGCGTCGGCCACGGCCGCGACGTCCCCGGCGACGGAGGCGATGCTGCGGCCCGGCGCGGGGGTCGAGGCGCCGTAGCCGGGCCGCGAGTGCGCGATCCACCGGATGCCGAGCCGGTCCGCCGCCTCGAACAGCGGCACGGGCGGTTCGCCGATGTTGGGCGTGCCGTGGTGCCAGTACACGACCGGTCCGTCCCCGCCGGTGTCGTACACGTGCAACAGCCGCCCGCCGGCGAGCTCCACCCCGGTCTCCGTGATCACCGGTCGAGACTACCGCGGCAGCGTATCGGTGCTGACAACTCGCTCAAGGGTGCGCATACTGTCCTCTTCACGCACACCAACGGGGGAAGCACAGCCATGAAGACGACGGTCCGCGCGGCCATCTCCGTCGCGCTGCTCGCCGGGTTCTACCTGCTCGCCATCGTCATCATCGGGGCCCTCGGGGCCATCACGGTGTGGCTGTACAGCGTGCACACGGGCGTCATCGCCAGCAAGTTCGCGTACGTCACCCTCGCCGTCGCCGGCGGCCTGCTGGTCGCCTTCTGGCGCATCCTGCGCGCGAAGCCGGGCGAGCCCGAGGGGCTGCCGCTCACCCCGCAGGAGGCCCGCGGGCTGTGGGACACCGCCCACGACCTCGCGCACCAGGTCGGCACCCGCGCCCCCGACGAGATCCGGCTCATCCCGGACGTCAACGCCGCCGTCATGGAGCACACGCGGCTGCTCGGCCTGGTCGGCGGGCGGCGCATCATGTACGTCGGGATGCCGCTGCTGCAGGCGTTCAACGTCGGCCAGCTGCGCTCCGTGCTCGCCCACGAGCTGGGGCACTACTCCGGCAGCCACACCAAGCTCGGCGCGCTGGCCCACCGCGGGCGGATGGCGATCGTGCAGACCATCGTGCAGATCGGGTCGTCGTCGTTCGTGGGGTACATCTTCCGCGGTTACGCCCGCCTCTACGTGCTGGTCGAGCAGGCGGTCAGCCGGCGCATGGAGTACGAGGCCGACGAGTTCTCGGTGCGGGTCGCCGGGAAGGCCGCCGCGGTGTCCTCGATGCGCGACCTGCCCGTCGTCGACGCCGCCTGGAACTTCTTCGTCAACCGTTACGTCACCATCGGCTGGGAGGCCAAGCTCGCGCCCCGCGACGTCTTCGGCGGCTTCGGCCAGCTGCTGCAGGGCCGCTCCGGCGAGCTCGCCGAGCTGCGCTCCAGCGCCCCGTCGGCCGAGAAGTCGCGGTGGGACTCGCACCCGCCGATCGCGGACCGCATCCGGGCGATGGAGGCCATGGCGGACTCCGGCGTCGCCCCCGACGAGCGGCCCGCCGCCGTCCTGCTCGCCGACCCGTCCCGGCTCGCCCAGCAGCTGCAGCAGCAAGCCCTGAACATCGGGGACAAGACGCTGCTGCCCTGGGACGAGCTCACCGACGCCGGGATCGCGGCCGGCGCCCAGCGCGGCGTCGACGCCCTCTTCCGGGCCGCGGCCCGCCTCGGCGGCGCCCCGCAGGGCGACCTCGGGCTGGTGCTGGCGGTCACCGAGCAGGGCCGGACCGCGGAGCTGGCCCGGGCGGTCGAGCCGCACGCCGACCCCGACGACCAGCGCCTGGCACTGAGCGGCCTCATCTCCGCCGCGATCGCCATCGCCGCCCGCACCCAGGGCCTGGGCCGCTGGCAGCACTCGTGGAGCGCGGGCGCGAAGTTCGTGCGGACCGACGGCACCGACATGGGCGTCGGCGAGATCGGCACGCTGTCCCTGGACCCGGCGACGGTGCCGCAGGCCCGCGCCCGCCTGGCCGAGCTGGGCATCGACTTCGCCGCGGTCCGCCAGCAGTCGGCCAAGGCCAGCGCGGACGGCGCCGACCTCCTCGGGGGCATCGCCAACATGACCGCGCCCGGCAAGCAGTACTACGACGTGCTCATCCTCAACAACGGCCTGATCCTGGTGCCCTGCCCGAAGTCCACCGACAAGGGCAAGCAGCGGCTGATCATGGTCCTGCGCTCGGCCCCGCTGGAGAAGCTGGCCTTGCGGTACCGCTTCGTGCCCTACGAGGACGTGCGCTCGGCCGCGATCCTCAAGAAGCTCCCGATCAAGTTCTCGGTCACGCTGCACAGCGGCGAGACCATCGAGCTGGCCGAGACCTGGAGCGGCGAGGCCCTGGACACCAACGACCGCGACTACATCGTGGGCGCCCTGGAGCCGTTCCTGGCCGCGAACGAAGAGCCCGCCCGGTAACTGCGAGCGGCCTCCTCGGCGAACGTCAGGCGGCCTCGGCGCGCGGGGGCTTGCGGATGCGCTCGCGGGTGATGATCCACAGCGCCTCGACGCCGTCGCGCCAGGTGATCTTCTTGCCCTCCTCGCGGGTGCGGGCGTGATAGGTGATCGGCACCTCGTACGGGCGGATGCCGCGGCGCAGCAGCTTGCCGGTCGCCTCCGCCTCCATGCCGAAGCCCTTCGACTTGATGTTCAGCGAGCGGTACAGCTCCACCGGCATCAGCTTGAAGCAGGTCTCGAGGTCGCTGATGTAGCAGTTGAACATGATGTTCGCGAACGTGGTGACAGCCTTGTTGCCCATCACGTACCAGAACGAGAACGAGGCGTGGCTGCCGAACGTGCGGTTGCCGTAGACCACGTCGACGCCGCCGTCGAGGACCGGGCGCATCAGCTTCGGGATGTCCTCGGGGTCGTACTCGAGGTCCGCGTCCAGAATGACCATGTACTTGCCGGTGGCGTTCTGCACCGCGGTCTTGATCGCCGCACCCTTGCCCTGGTTCACCGGGTGGTGGATCGGGCGGAGCCGGGGGTCGGTGGCCGCCGCCAGGATCTCGGCGGTGCGGTCCTTGCTGCCGTCGTTGACCACGACCATTTCGATCTCGCAGGGGTACTGCACGTTGAGCGCCTGCTTGAGGGCCTCCTCGAGGCGGGCTTCCTCGTTGTAGACCGGCATGAGGATGGACAGTTTCACCGTTGACTCCCGGAGGCAGCGTGGGTGTCGGCCGTCGAGGGGTCGACGGCCGGCGGTTCGGCCGCGGCGGGCTGGTACCAGGCCACCGCGGCCCAACATGCGGCGCTGGCGCAGGCTAGCACCACGGCACAGATCACGACCCGGTCGACGGAGCTGCCGAGGTGCCACTTGAGGTCGTTCGGCGTGATCATATAGATGAGCGTGACCGCGCCCCAGTACAGCCCGACGACGGCCCAGAGCCACAGGTCGTGCTCCAGCCCGAACTCCCGCCGGCGCCGGCGCAGGAACAGCAGCCCCAGCACCACGACGGCCAGGGCGAACAGCAGGATCTGGTCGACCCGGTGGTACATGGTGGAGAAGATCGGCTTGAACCGCCCGACCGTGTCCGGGTCGCCGTGCAGCAGCTTGCCGAACCGGCCGCCGGTGAGCACGTCGGTCGTGGCGCCCAGGAGCCGGGCGGTGACGGACCAGATGCCCGAGACCGCGACCGGAAGCCAGACCCACCCGACATGGCGGATGTTTCGGCGGTACTTCACCGAGCCCACCAGCGCCAGCGCGATGACCATGCTCTGGCCCTCGTTCTTCATGAGGCCGGCCGAGCACAGCAGGAACAGGATCAGCGGCAGGGTCCGCCGGCCGAACGGGTCGGACCCGAACAGCAGCAGCACCGCGCCCGCGGCGAACGCGGTCGCGCACATCACGTCGCTGAAGCCGGCCGTCGGCACGATCCACAGCGGGCTGAACGCCGAGAGGCCGACCGCGATCGCCGCCGGCCACGACACGAGCGCGGGCGCCTTGGCCGTCACCGCGCGCACGGCGTAGACGACCGTGGCGCTGGCCGCCATCGTCACGACGCCCGTGACGATCGCGGCCGGGTAGTACTCGCGCGTGCCGAGCGCCTTCCAGACCAGCGCCACGGCGGCGGAGCCCATCGGCGGGTAGTCCTGGTGGCCGAAGCCGATCGACAGGTTGCCCGTCGCGAGGCGGGTGAACTCGCCGCCCTGGGCGAAGTAGCCGGCGTGCATCCACCAGATCAGCTGGGCGTCCCAGCCCATCGGTTCCTGGCCGAGCATGAGGTACGGCGGGATCAGCGGCACGAACAGCAGCAGCGCGTCGCTCCATCGCCCGTGGGCCAGCGGGGCGAGCCGCCGCAGGCGCCAGGCCAGCCAGACGGTGAACAGGAAGGCCACCGCCACCCACAGCAGCAGCGGCCCGGTGCACCAGGTCATGAGCAGCACGCCGGCGACCGCCACCGCCGCCCCGGTGAGCGGGGAGAACACGAGCGCGAGCGGCCAGGACCGGGTCAGCGCGAAGCCGAGCGGCAGCCCGGCCGCGGCCAGCAGCAGGACGCCGAGCACACAGGTGATCACGAGGTCACCGGCTTGCGGGTCATGAGGCGGACGCCGTTCGGTGCGGCGGGGTCGGACTCCCGCCAGATCTCCAGCTGGGCGCTCGGGTCGGTCATGGCGCCCGGCGCGATGGTGTCGCCAACCACGACGACGCCCTGGTCGGTCGCCGCGGCGGCCAGCCGGAGCCGCCAGTTCGGGTCCTCGTCCACGACGGCGACCCGGGTGCCGGCCGGGATCTGCTCGTGGATGTCCCGGCCGAGCTGCTCCACCATGTGCCGCATCGACGCCTGCTGTTCACTGTGGGGGCTGATGGACTCGACGCCCTTGCGCGTGGAGTACACGGCCGGGCGCATCGCCTGCAGCAGCGTCACCGCGCACAGCGCCACGACGAGCAGCCGCAGGCCGAAGCGCGCCAGCCCCTCGCCACTGTCCGGCCTGGGCAGCAATCGTCGCAACACGCTACTTCCTCCCCGTCGAAAACGTTCGCCCCCCGCGACGCGACTACCCTAGACCGTCACGGTCCGTGCGGAACGGTAGACCGTGCAGGTTTCGTCGCAGCGTCGCAGAGGTGACCGGTTTCGATGCGGTTTGCCCTGATCCGATTGATCACCGACGGTGCGGTTTGCCCCCGTGTCGCCCAAATTGCCGTCCGGGCAGTCAAGGCCCGAATGGCGCGCCCCGGGCGGCGCATGGCCGTTGCGCAAACGCAGGGTAGCGGAACGGCCCGCCCGGACAGGGATCAGTACCCGTCCGTGTCGGTCCGGTCGCGCGGCGCGCGCGGTATCGTCGATGCCTCGACAACTGGAGGACGGTGGCGTGGACGAGGTGCTCGCCCGCAGCGGCATCATGCAGGGCATCGATCCCGAGGCCGCCGAGGAGCTCGCCGCCGGCCTCGACTACGTCGACCTGCACCGCGGCGGGGTCCTCTTCACCGAGGGCGAGCCCGGCGACAGCCTCTACGTCGTCATCACCGGAAAGATCAAGCTGGGACGCGGTTCGAGCGCGGGCCGGCAGAACCTCATCGCCATCATGGGCCCCGCCGACATGGTCGGCGAGCTGGCCCTCTTCGACCCGGGCCCGCGCACCGCGACCGCCACGGCCGTGGTCGAGTCCCGGCTGGCCCGGCTGACCAAGCCGGCGCTGCGCCCCTGGCTGACCCGCCGCCCCGAGATCAGCGAGCAGCTGCTGCGGGTGCTCGCCCGGCGGTTGCGCCGCACCAACGACGCCCTGGCCGACATGATCTTCACCGACGTGCCGGGCCGGGTGGCCAAGAAGCTGCTGCAGCTGGCCGGGCCCTTCGGCATCCGCGACGGCGGCGTCCTGCGGGTCAACCACGACCTGACCCAGGAGGAGCTAGCCCAGCTCATCGGCGCCTCCCGGGAGACGGTGAACAAGGCCCTGGCCGACTTCGTCTCCCGCGGCTGGCTGCGCCTGGACGGCAAGAGCGTCGTCATCGTCGACGCCGAGCGCCTGGCCCGCCGCGCCCGCGCCTGATTCGCCCCGTATGTGCCTACAGTGGGGCACATGACTGCTGGCCAGTACGCCGACGTGAACGGCATCAACCTCTACTACGAGGCCCACGGCGAGGGCCGCCCGCTCGTCCTGCTGCACGGCGGGCTCGGCTCCGGCGAGATGTTCGGCCCCGTGCTCCCGGCCCTGGCGCAGGGCCACCGGGTAATCGCGGTGGACCTGCAGGGCCACGGCCGGACCGCCGACGTCGACCGCCCGTTCGACCTGGGGTCCATGGCCGCCGACATCGCCGCCCTGATCACCCACCTGGGCCTGGACCACCCGGACCTGGTCGGCTACTCGCTGGGCGGCGGCGTGGCCCTGCGCGCCGCTGCCGACCACCCGCAGCTGATCGGCAAGCTGGTGGCGGTCTCGGCCCACGCCCGCACCGACGCGGTGTACCCGGAGATGCGCGCGCAGCAGACCCAGCTCACCGGCGCCGCGGCCGAGTTCATGAAGGACACGCCGATGTACGAGCTGTACCAGCGCGTGGCCCCGCACCCGGAGGACTTCCCCCGCCTGCTGGACAAGATCGGCGCGTTCATGGCCGAGGACTTCGACCACACCGACCAGGTCCGCGCCCTGCGGGTCCCCACGATGCTGGTCGCCGCCGACGCCGACATGGCACCGCCGTCGCACTACGTGGAGCTGTTCGCCCTGCTCGACGGCGGCGCCCGGGACGGCGGCTGGGCGGGCGAGGGGCGCCCGCGCGGCGGGCACGCGCTGGCCATCCTGCCCGGCCTGACCCACTACACGATCTTCAGCTCGCCGCTGCTCGCCACGGCGGTGCTGGCGTTCCTCGACGCCCCGGCCTGAGCGCCGGGCGGTTTTCCGGCCACCGCGGCCGCGCGTGACCTTCCTCGACGCCCGCCCGAGCGCCGGGCGGGTTCCGGCTACCGCGGCCGCGCGTGGCCTTCCCCGGCGCGCCCACCCAAGCGCCGGACGGTTTCCGACCACGGCCGCGCGTGGCCTTCCCCGGCGCGCCCACCCAAGCGCCGGACGGTTTCCGACCGCGGCCGCGCGTGGCCTTCCCCCGGCGCGCCCACCCGATCGCCGGGCGGTTGCCCGTCGCCGCGGCCGCGCGTGGCCTTCCCCGGCGCCCGGGCGCTCGGCTCACGCGGATGCGGCGGTTTCGGCCGCCGCGTCCGCGACGATGGCCGCGCGCAGCCGTTCGAGGGCGTCGCGGCGCGCCCCGGCGAGCGCGGGCTCCTGGGTCACGGCGGCGGCCTGCAGCGGTACCGCCCGGGCATGCTCCCCCACCGCGGCCCGGATCGCGTCGATGAGCGCGGGCCCCCACGTGCCCCCCACGACCACCCGCCCGGGATCGGCCAGCGCCACGACCGCGGCGACCACCCCGGCCACCGCCACGCCCACCGCCCGCCGGTTGGCCGCGGCCAGCGGGGCGGGCGCCGCGGTCGCGGCCAGCAGGGCATCGGCGTCGATCGCGGTCGAACCCGGCAGCCGCACGCCGAGCGGCCCGAAGACCTCGATGAGCGGCACCGCCCGGCCGTGCGGCCCGACGGTCAGCAGGTGCGCGATCTCCCCCGCCAGCCCGTGGCGCCCCCGGGCCACCTCGCCGTCGCCGACCACCGCGCACCCGAGGCCCTCGCCGAGATAGAGGTACGCGAAGTCGTCCCCGGCGTGCTCGCGCTCGGCCCGCGCCGCCCAGTTGACGTCGTTGTCCACGACGACCGGACCCGCTACGTGCGGCCCGAGCACCGCCACCGGGTCCAGCTCCCCGATGAGGAACGGCGAGTCGGGCAGCTGCACCAGCCGTCCGCTGTCCCGGTCGACCGGATCGGCCGCCGCCACCACCGCCAGCCGCACCCCGCCGCCAGGCCCGCCCCCACCCACCAGCGACACCGCCCCAGCAGCCAGCTCAGCGGCACCCCCACCCACCGAGCCCCCGCCCACCAGCGACACCGCCCCAGCAGCCAGCTCAGCGGCACCCCCACCCACCGAGCCCCCATCCACCNNNCGCCACGGCGGCCAGCTCGGCGGCGCCCCCACCGACCGGGCTCCCATCCACCGGCGACGCCGCCACGGCGGCCGGGTCGGCGGCGCTCCCACCCGTGGGCGATGCGGCCACGGCGGCCAGGGCGGCGGCGACCTCGGCCAGGGCGGCGCCCACGTTCTCCGAGACCGCCGGGCGGTCCAGGGTGCGGTGGGCCCGGGCGATCACGTCGCCGTAGGCGTCCAGCAGTTCGCCCGTGATGCCGCTCGGCGCGATCGACACGGCCAGCGCCGCGCCGGCCGCCGGGGTCAGGGCGTAATAGGCGCCGACCCTGCCCCGGCCACGGCCGCCCGGCGTGCGCTCGCCGGTGTCGGTGACCAGGCCGCGCTCGGCCAGGCGGCGCACGCTCTCGCCCGCGGTCGGCTTCGACAGCCCCGTCTGCGCGGCCAGCTCTGCCCGGGTCAGGCGGCGGTGGCGCATCAGCGCGCGCAGCACGTGCTCGTCGGTCAGCGAGCGGACCAGCTCCAGCGACGGCCTGGCAACGTCCACGTGCCGATTCTAGTCAGGAGTCTTGCCTAGAAGTGGGACGGGTGCGTACCGTCGAAAATACAAATAAGGAGTCCTGACTAGAACGAGAGGGAGGCGGCCGTGTCTGCACCAGCCCTGCCGCACTGGGAGGAGACGCCGGCGGACCTGTCCGGCGCGATCCGCGAGGTCAAGGCCGCGATCCGGGCCCGCATCGCGGCGTCCGGGCGCACCGTGGAGGAGGTCTTCGCCGCGGTCGAGCGGCGCGTCGAGGCCGAGGTCGAGCAGATCGAGGCGGCGCGAGCCCGCGGCGAGCAGGTCTGGCCGGTCATCGACTACGCCGACATCGCCGCCGGCACCGTCCCGGCCGAGCAGGCCGAGCTGCTGCACCGCCGCGGCTGCGTGGTCGTGCGCGGGCACTTCGATCGCGACCAGGCGCTGGGCTGGGATCGCAACATCGTCGAGTACGTCGAGGGCAACCGCTTCTTCGAGCAGTACCGGGGCCCCGGCGACGACTTCTTCGGCACCGTCGGCTCGCGGCCTGAGATCTACCCGATCTACTGGTCCCCGGCCCAGATGCAGGCCCGCACGAGCGACCGCATGGCGCGGGTCCAGGCGTTCCTGAACCGGCAGTGGAAGTACGACTCGGAAGGGGTCCGGTGGTTCGACCCGGACCGCGACTCGCTCTATCCGGACCGCATCCGCCGCCGGCCGGAGGGCGCCGACTCGGCCGGCCTCAACCCGCATCTCGACCCGGGGACGCTCGACCTGTGGATGACCGAGTCCTACCAGCGGGCGTTCCGGCACCTGTTCGACGGCTCGGTGCAGGACTACGACCCCTGGGACGCGGCCTACCGCACCGACGGGCCGCAGTACCCGGGCTCGACCATGTGCTCGGCCTTCCGCACCTTCCAGGGCTGGACCGCGCTGTCGGACATGGACCACGACCAGGGCGTCCTGCACACCGTCCCCATTCCGGCGGCGATGGCGTACCTGATGCTGCGCCCGCTGCTGCCCGACGTGCCCGAGGACGACATGTGCGGCGTGACGGTGAACCAGGTCTTCCCGGCCAACGAGCGCTGGCACCCGCTGCTCGTGCGGGCGCTGGCGGGCATCCCCGACGTACGCGCCGGGGACTCCGTGTGGTGGCACTGCGACATGATCCACAGCGTCGCGCCGGTGCGGCGCCAGCGCGGCTGGGGCAACGTCATGTACATCCCGGCCGCCCCGTGGTGCCCGCGCAACGAGCGCTACGCGGCGGACGTCCGGGCGGCGTTCGAGACCGGATCGAGCCCGTCGGACTTCCCGGAGGAGCACTACGAACGCGCCTGGCCGGACCGTTTCCAGCTGGCCGATCTCAACCCGACCGGCCGCCGGGGCATGGACCTCGCCGCCGTCTGACCGCCTGGTCGCAGCATTTCGGACCCCAGTTCCCGGCCCGGATACCGCTCAGTAATGTCGCGGCGTCCGGGCCGGACCCTCTGCCATCCGAACGGGTGGCGCCGGCCCTGATCCGCCGAGTCGCGTACGCGAGCCGGGGACCCATTCCAGTCCCGGGGTGAATCCGCCGGCCCTCACGGTCCGGTGGTAGGGCGATCTTTCCCGCCCGAATCCGTCAGCTAACCCGGTAGGCGGCACCGGAAGGAGTTCCGCTGTGCGCTACCCAGATCTCGACCTGCCCAAGCTTGCGCGAAGGGCGGAAGCCGGTCGGCGTGCGTTGGCCAGGCGGCCGATCCCCGCGCTGATCGGCTCGGCCGCCATGCTCGCCGCCGCCGTGACAACGGCCGCTGTGCTCCACGAGACGTCCGACCCGGCCGACGCCCACGTCGCCGCGGCGGCCGTGCCCGCACCTGCCACCGCCGCCCCCGGCAAACCGGCAGACCCGCCCGCCCCGGACCCGCTGCTGACCGCGCCGGAGGAGCACAGCGTCGACTACGACTTCCAGTTCCAGCCTAACTACTACTACTGCGGCCCGGCCTCGACCCGCATGGCGCTGACCTCCTCTGGCGTCTCGATGTCGCAGGGCGATGTCGCCTCCCGCCTGGGTACCACGGTCAACGGCACGAACTCGGCGGCCGACGTGACCCGGGCGATGAACGGGGTGCTGGGCAAGGACGAGTACCAGACCCACTGGATCCCGGGCCAGCAGGCCACCGGCGCCCAGGCCGAGCGGCTGCAGCGCGACGTCGTCGCGGCGATGAGCGGCGGGCGGGCCGTGGTGGCCAACATCGTCGGCGGCGCCACCGACGCGAGCGGCGTCTACCACGAGTTCTCCGGCGGCCACTACATCACGCTGGTCGGCTACCGCGACCGCGGCCGGGCGGTGCAGGTCGCCGACCCGTCGGGCATGTTCGGCCCGCGCACCTACTGGATGTCGACCTGGAACATGGCCAACTGGATCGCCGCCCGGGGCTACTCGGCGTAGCGCCCGGCAAACGTCAGTCGGCGACCATCTCCTGGGCCGGCTCCAGGCGCAGGAGATGGTCCAGGAAGCCCTCGATGCGGGCCTGGGCGGCCGGGTCGAGCTGTTCGAACTCGATCCCGGCCTCCTCGCCGTAGTCGCCGTTGATGATGCGCACGACGCGGCCGCGGGCCGGGATGCGCTCGTCGCCGAGCTCCAGGATCAGCTCGACCCGGCCGCCGACGCTCACGTGCCACTCCGGCACGATCGAGCAGCGCATCCCGCTGATGCTGAGGTCGAGCATCTCCACGTCGTGGCTGCGCTCGCCGACGCGGATCGTCGTGCGGCCCTCGACGGCGGCCCGGCTGTGCCGGCGCCGCTCGAGGCGGTCCGTCACCTGGTTGAGCGCCTCGACCCGGCCGACCGCCTCGCGGACGCTCTGCACCAGCCGGTGCACGACGTCGCGCTGGCGCACCGAGACGTCGTTGAGCTCGGCGGTGACGCCGCCGACGGAGACCACGCCGTCGCTCATGTCGGCGATGACCGAGGCCATCGCGGCGGCGTCCGCGCCGAGGGCCTCCACCGTGGTGGCGATCTCGTCGGTGGAGTCCTTGGTCTTGGAGGCCAGGGCCTTCACCTCGCCGGCCACGACGCTGAAGCCGCGCCCGGCGGCGCCCGCCCGGGCCGCCTCGATGGTCGCGTTGAGCGCGAGCAGGTTGGTCTGCCCGGCGATGCCGGCGATGAGCGTGGCGATCCCGTCGACCCGCCCCAGGCTCGCGTTGACCGCGCCGACGACGGTGTCCACGGTGGACGCCCGGCCGACGACGGTACGGGTGACCTCGTGCGCCGACGACGCCTGCCGCTCGATCGAGTCGGCCGCGTCGAGCACCGCGTCGGCCTGGGCCATGACGTTGCGCAGCTCGGTGAGCACCGCCTCGCTGGTCTGTTCGAGGATCTCCCCGGCCCGCCGGCGGGTGCTCTGCTCGGCCAGTTGCTGGCGCACCGTGTTGCGCACCAGCTGGGCCTCCTTGGCAGACCGCTCGCGCTGCAGGTGGTCCTCCTGCTCCTGCATCGCCTCGAACATCTGGTCCAGCTGCCGGCCCAGGTCGCCGATCTCGCTGGTGTCGGGGTTCGCGCCGATGCGCCGGGTGCGGTCCCCGGCGTGCAGCACGCCGCTGATGCGCCGGGCCGAGGCCAGCACCGAGCGGGTCAGCAGCAGCGCGGCGGCGACCGCGAGGGCCAGCCCGAGCAGGATGATGTCGGTGACGAAGAGCCGGACCCGCGTGTAGCTGCCGTTGGACTGCCGTGGGTCTGGCCGAGCCCGACGAGCGCGACGGCGCTGCCGATGACGGCCGGGACGGCGCACACCGCGACCACCAGGTACACCCGGGCGCGCAGCGAACGCCCTTTGCGCTGTTGCGGTTCCTGCATGCCGACACCCCTCCACCCGGCCATCGGCACGCCCGGCAACGCCTTTACGGTTTGCCGTTATCGTGCCCGGTGTGCCGCTGCCGCCCGATCTGCACGACCTGTTCGCCGAGCCGGACTTCTGGGCCGATCACCACGGCGCCCGCGAGCGCCCCTTCGACGGCGACCGCTGGGAGGGCCACCCAGGCTGGATGGTGACGGCCGAAGCCGGCGGGGGCCACGCGCTGGTCCTGGAGATCGACATCGACCACGGCGCGACCTACCTCCACCTACGCGGGCCGGGCCGACCGGCGCGGCACACCCTGGCCTGGATCGACGGCGCCCACCCGATGCCGCACGCGCTGCGCTGGGCGGAGCTGGACCTGTTGGGCCGGGCCGCGGCGCTGACCGACCCGGGGCTGCGCCACCCCGCATACCTGTGCGCTGATGGGGAAAACATCGCCGGGCGGGCGCGGACCACCTACTCTCGTCGATGGAGTCGCACCGCGCCGCAACCCGAGCGAGGGAGAGGACGAACGTGAGCCCGGAAGTGGCCGCCCTGTGCGTCGCCGCGCTGCTCGTGTGCGGGTACCTCGCCCTGGTCGTCATGCACCTGATCGCGCTGCGGGCCCGCGGCGCCGCCGACGACCGCTACCGCCCGCGGCTGGCCCTGTGGCTGGCCCGCACCGCCCAGCGCCGACGCGACCGGTTCGAGCGCGACGCGGTCCGGTTGCTGCTCACCGGCCGGATCGACCGGGCCCGCTACCACACCGCCATGGCCGCGATGGCCGCGCAGGACCGGGCCGAGCAGCCGCCCGGCCTCCCCCGCCCCCAGCACTGACGGTCCGCGCGGGTTGACAGAGCAGGTTTGTAAGTGTGTACTGACTTACATGCGCAGCACCGCCGAGGCCCGCCGGGCCGCCGTTCTCGACCGCGCCGTGTCCGTGTTCGCCCGCAACGGCTACCACGCGACCCCGGTGACGGCCGTGGCCGCGGCGGCCGGGATCTCGGAGGCCTACGCCCTGCGGCTGTTCTCGGGCAAGCAGGGCCTGTTCGTGGCGGCCGTCGAGGCCTGCTACGACCGGATCATGGCCACGCTGGAGGCCGCCGCCGAGCGGGCCGGCACCGACGAGCCGGCGAAGCTGCTCGAGGCCCTCGGCGACGCCTACGCCGACCTCATCGCCGACCGGGACCTGCTGCTGTTCCAGGTCCACGCGCAGGGCGTCAGCGACGTGCCGGAGGTCGGCGCGGCGGTGCGGGCCGGCTACAAGCGGCTCGTGCACTTCCTGCGCACCGCGGGGGCCACGGACCGGCAGATCCAGGAGTTCGTCGCCTACGGGCAGCTGTGCCACCTCATCGTCACCGCCGGGCTGGACGGCGTCGACGAGTCGTGGGCCCGCGCCCTGACCGATGGGATGCGGCACGTGCCGTGACCCCGGCGCCGTTTTCGTGGCGCGAGATGTAAGTGAGTGCACACATACAAACCGAGGAAGGGGTACCGCACATGCGCACCGCCACCGAGATCGTCCTCCCCGGCGTCGTCGAGCCCGCCGGCCTGCTCGTGCGCGACCGGGAACTCGCCGCCCCGGCCGCCGGCCAGGCCCTCGTGCGGGTCGAGGCCACCGGCGTGTCCTTCGCGGAGCAGCAGATGCGCCGCGGCAAGTACTACGACCAGCCGCCCTTCCCGTTCACCCCCGGCTACGACCTCGTCGGCCGGGTCGAGGCGGCCGGCCCCGGCGTCGACCCGGCCCTGGTCGGCACCCGCGTCGCGGCGGTCACCAAGACCGGCGGCTGGTCCACCGCGGTCCTGCTCGACGCCGCCACGCTGATCCCCGTCCCGGACGGGATCGACCCGGCGGCCGCCGAGACCGTCGTGGTCAACGGCGTCACGGCGTGGCAGATGCTGTACCGCGTCGCGAAGGCCCGCCCGGGCGGCACCATCCTCGTGCACGGCGCCAACGGCGGCGTCGGCTCGACCCTCACCCAGCTGGCCCGGCACGACGGCATCCGGGTCGTCGGCACCGCGTCGCCGCGCCACCACGACAAGGTGCGCGCGCTGGGCGCCGAGCCCCTCGACTACCGCGCGCCGGACCTGGCCGAGCGGGCCCGGGCCCTGTCCCCCGGCGGCTACGACGCCGTGTTCGACCACGTCGGCGGCGCCGGCATCGCGGACTCGTGGCGCCTGGTCGCCCGCGGCGGATCCCTGGTCTCATACGGTACGGCGGCCACCCGCGACGACGCCGGCAACGCCCGTCTGCCCGTGCTGGCCCTGTTCACCCGCCTGCTGTGGTGGAACGCGCTGCCCAACGGCCGCAGTGCGTCCTTCTACAACCTGTGGGCCGGCAACCGCCGCCCCGAGGCGTTCCGGGCCCGGATGCGCGAGGACCTCACCCGCGTCTTCGCCCGCCTCGCCGACGGCACGCTGACCGCCCAGGTCGCGGCCCGGGTGCCGCTGCGCGACGCCGCCGAGGCGATGCGGCTGGCCGAGTCCGGCACGGTCACCGGCAAGGTCGTCCTCGTCCCCTGAGCATGGCCGCAATGGGGCCGTAGCCCCCGAACCAGATAAGTCGGGCGCTCCGCGCCACGACTTATCTGACTTTTGCCCCGCCAGGTTATAAGTCCGACATCCACGTGCTGCTCGCCCAGCTCGGCGCGGCCTGAACGCGAGGGCACTTTGGGCTCAGCTTCGGGCCGGGGCCGCCGATGCGCATGGGCGCAGGGAGTCGGACTCGCATTGGGGTGTCATGATCCGAAACCTCCCGATCGCCGCGAAGCTCGCGTCGACGGTCGCCGTGGTGTGTGCGCTGCTGATCGGGGTGGGCTTGCTGGGCATCGTCCAGCTCAGGGCGGCCCAGTCGCGGCTACAGGAGATGTACGACGACAACCTCCAGGACATCGGCGACCTCGACGACGTGGCGCTGGCGTTCCGGACGGTGCAGTACCAGGTGGCGAACCTTGGCCTGGCCGCCACCGACGAGGACATGAAGGCCGCGCTCGCCGCCATCGACGAGGCCAACGGCGCGCTCGACGAGTCGTGGCAGCAGTTCCGGGCGCTGCCCTCGGCCGGCAGTGAGGCCGATCGCCAGGCGTTCGAGTCCGCCGTCGGCGGGTACCGCACCGTGCTCGAGCAGCATCTGCTGCCCGTGGCGCGGTCCGCCACGACCGACGCCGAGGCGCTCATCGCGCTGCGCAAGAGCAAGGCCGACCCGCTCACCGCCGCCGGGCAGGCGGCCCTGGACCGGCTCGACGCGAGCGTCGTCGAGAAGGCCCGGCACACCCTGGCCGCCTCCAAGAGCTCCTACAGCCGGTCGCGGTGGCTGATCGTCGGGCTGATTCTCGCGGCGGTACTGCTGGCCGCCATCCTGGTCGCCACGGTCAGCCGGATGATCTCCGGGCCGCTGCGGGCGACCGTTCGGGTGCTCGAGGGCGTCGCCGGCGGCGACCTCAGCGGCCGGCTCGAGGTGCGCGGCCGCGACGAGGTAGGCCGGATGGGCACCGCGCTCAACAGCGGCCTGGAGCGGCTCGGCAGCTCGCTGCGCGAGGTCGACGGCAACGTGGCCCGCGTCTCGACCGCGGCCGAGCAGCTCACCCGGGCGGCCGGGGCGATGAACGACAGCGCCGTGCGCTCCTCGGGCGAGGCGCGCACGGCGTCGCGGGCGACCGAGGAGATCACCCAGGACATCGGCACGGTGGCCACCGGCTCGGAGGAGATCGGCGCGTCGATCCACGAGATCGCCCGCAACACGTCGGGCGCGGCGGCCACCGCCGACCGGGCCGTGCGCGAGGCCGCCGACGCCACCGGGGTGCTCAACCGGCTCGGCCAGTCCTCCGGCGAGATCGAGACCGTGGTCCGGCTGATTACCTCCATCGCCGAGCAGACCAACCTGCTGGCGCTCAACGCCACGATCGAGGCCGCCCGCGCGGGCGACGCCGGCAAGGGCTTCGCCGTGGTCGCCACCGAGGTCAAGGACCTGGCCCAGGAGACGGCCCGGGCCACCGAGGACATCGCCCAGCGGGTCGGGGCGATCCAGCGCGACTCCTCGGCCGCGGTCGCCGCGATCGAGCAGATCAGCGGCGTCATCACCACCATCCGCGACGCGCAGGCGGGCATCGCCGCGGCCGTCGAGGAGCAGTCGGCCACCACCGCGGAGATGAGCCGCACGGTGAACCAGGTGGCCGGCCGGGCGAACCAGATCAACAGCAACGTGACGAGCGTCGCGGCGGTCGCCGACGAGACCACGGAGGTGGCCCGCGGGACCGCCGGGACGGCCGCCGAGCTCAACGGCGTGGCCGAGGACCTGCGGCGGACCGTGGCGGTGTTCCGGTACTGACGCCTTCCCCGCGGTACGAGCGATGATTTTTGGGTAATGGCACTGTCCCGATGCGTAACCGGATCGTGGACGGGTTGCGGCGATGCGGTGGCGCGCGCTGATCAAGGCCGCTAGCCTGCCGTCGTGACGGCCCTGTGGGGCCGGTCCGATATCGTGCAACCTACGAAGGATCCGCCCAAATAGTCATCGACCAGCGAGCCATCGATCGGCGCCCGGTGCGCTAGGGGATTATCAGTGCCAGACGAGCTGCAGAAGATCACGGTTGTCGTGCCGACCTACAACGAGAGGGAGAACCTACCGGAGCTTGTCGCGGAACTCACCGCGCTGCAATTGCCGGGCCTGCACGTCCTCGTCGTGGACGACAACTCGCCCGACGGCACCGGCGAGGTGGCCGACAAGCTGGCCGTGGAGGCCGCGGTCCCGGTCGGCGTGCTGCACCGCACCGCCAAGGACGGGCTCGGCCGGGCGTACGTGGCCGGCATGCAGCGCGCGCTCGACGAAGGCGCCGACATCGTGATCCAGATGGACGCCGACCTGTCGCACCCCACGTCGGCGATCCCGGCGATGATCGAGGCGCTGCGCAACGAGGGCGTCGCCGTCGTGCTCGGCTCGCGGTACGTGCCGGGCGGATCCGTGGCCGACGACTGGTCGTGGCACCGCAAGGCGCTCTCGTCCTGGGCGAACTTCTACGTCGACACGCTGCTGCGGATGAAGGTGCGCGACGCCACCGCCGGGTTCAAGGCGTGGAAGGCCGCGACGCTGCGCCGCATCGACATCAATTCGATCCGCAGCAACGGGTACTCCTTCCAGGTCGAGATGAACTACCGCACCGTCCGCGCGGGAGGGCGCATCGCCGAGGTCCCGATCCGGTTCTCCGACCGGACGCACGGCGCGTCCAAGATGAGCCTGAAGGTGCAGATGGAGTCGGCGCTCATGCCGTGGAAGCTGCTCTTCGGCCGCCGCCCGGCCAAGTAGCGGTTCGGCTCCCCGGCCGGACTCGTAGGCCGCGGTCGCGCAGTTCAGCAGCGCGGCCGCGATCCCGGCGCCGGACCGCCCGCGGGCGACCTCACGCGGGATGGCCCGTTCCCGCGGGGTCAGCGCGGCGAGGCGGCGCTGCGGGTACGGTCGACCCATGGCACGAAAGATCGCGACCAACGACCGGGTCGACCGCGCGGCACTGCTGGAGTTCCTGGCCCGGCGCCACCACGGCATCGTCATCACCAACCGCGCCGACGGGCGGCCGCAGGCCTCCCCGGTCTCGTGCGGGGTGGACGGCGAGGGCCGGATCGTGGTGTCGACCTACCCGGAGCGGGCCAAGGTGCACAACCTGCGCCGCGACCCGCGGATCTCGGTGCTGGTCCTGTCCGACGAGTGGAACGACGCCTGGGTCCAGGTCGACGGCGTGGCCGAGGTGCTCGACCTGCCCGAGGCACTCGAGCCACTGGTCGAGTACTACCGCAGCATCGCCGGCGAGCACCCGGACTGGGACGAGTACCGCGAGGCGATGCGGGCCCAGGGCAAGTCGCTGCTGCGGATCACCATCGAGCGCTGGGGCCCGGTGGCCACCGGCGGCTTCCCGGCCCGGCTGGGGTGAGCGCGGGGAGAACCCCATCCCGGCCGAAATATCAAGTCTTGCGGGCCGCGCGGGTGGTGCCGATCCTTGGCCGATGGAGGTCACCCACGTCGATGTCCCGTTCGCCGGCGAGGGGTCCGGCGAGGCCGAGCTGACCTGGGGCCAGCGCGCGATGTACCAGGCCATGCTCCGGGAGCGCTCCTGGATGCCGATGGGCGGGCATCGCGGCGTGGCCGGGGGCACCACGGTCGCCGCGGTCGCCGCCGAGCTGTGCTACACGATGGAGCGCTACCAGGCCTTCCGCACCCGGCTGCGGCCGCGCGGCGAGGGGCCGCCCGCGCAGGTGGTCGCCGGCGCCGGCGTGGCCTGCCTCGACGTCGTGGAGGCGGGCGGGGCCGACCCGATCGAGGTCGCCGTGGCGGTGGAGCGCTCCTACCGCGAGGCCGAGCCGGACCTGGCCCGGGACTGGCCGATGCGGATGGCGGTCGTCTGCCGCGGCGGCGTCCCGGCCCGGCTGGTCGCCGTCATGCCGCACCTGGTCACCGACGGCCTGGGCGCGGCCGTCATGGTCGACGAGGTCACCCGCCGGGTGGCCGGCCCGGTCGCCGGGCTGACCCCGCTGGAGATCGTCGACTGGCAGGCCTCGCCGGCCGGGGTGCGCCAGCACGCGGGGGCGCTGCGCCACTGGGAGCGGCACGCGGCCGGGCTGGACGCGTACGGTCCACGGGTCGTGCACGGGCCGCGGTACCGCAAGTGCCTCCTCGAGTCGCCCCGGCTCGCCACCCGGCTGCCCCACGCGGCCGCGCGCACCGGCGTGGACGAGTCGACCGTGCTGCTGGCCGCCTACCTGACCGCGATCGGCAGGGTCGCCGGGCGCGGCACGGTCGCGGTGCGGCAGGTGGTGTCCAACCGGTTCCGCAGTGGACTGTCCGGTGTGGTCAGCCCGATCACCCAGCTCGGGCTGTGCGCCGCCGACGTCTCCGGCGGGTTCGACGCGGCGGTGGCGGCGGTGGCCCGGGCCGCGCTGCCGGCCCGCAAGCACGCCTACTACGACCCGTTCGCCCTCGACGCCCCGCCGACGCCGTGCTTCAACGACCGGCGATCGAGCACCGCCACCGCGTTCGGCGACGCCTTCGGCACGTCCCGGCCCGGCACGGTGGAATGGTCCGAGCCGCTACCCGGGCCGACCGAACCGTTGTTCCTGCACGTGGACGACGTGCAGGAACAACGGTTCAGGGCGGTACGGCTGATGCTCGACGCCGACACCGCGTGCTTCGCCCCGGACGAGGTCGAGGCGATCGCCCGCGCGATCGAGGACCTGGTCTAAGGCCTAAGGCAGCGGCTCGCGCTGCGCCAGCCACAGCGGGGGGATGCCGGCCCGACCGGTGTGCGCGGCCACGATCCCGCCGGCGATGGCCGCCATGGTGTCCATGTCCCCGCCGGCCTCGATGCAGGCGAGCACCGCGGCCGGGTAGTCGGCCAGATGGTTGGCGGCGACCCACAGCGCGAACGGCACCGTGTCCTGGGCCAGCACCCGGGAGCCGTTGCCGAGCTCGTACGCGGCCTCGCCGACGCTCGCGCCGAGCAGCCGCCGGGCCCGCCGCACGCCGTCGCGGACCTGCCCGTCGACGAGGTAGCCGAGCACCGCGTCGAGCAGCTCGGCGGGGGTGGGCCGGTTGCGCACCAGGCGGGCCCAGCCGGCCTCGGCGGCGGCGACCGCCACGGCGACCGCGCCCAGGATGCCCTCCGCGTGCGCGTGGGTCACCTCGGCCGAGCGCATCGCCTCCAGAGCGGCGGTTTTGCTGTCGCCGGCGTGCAGGGCACCCAGCGGGGCGACCCGCATCGCGGCGCCGTTGCCCATCGAGCCCACGCCGTCGAAGGCGTCGCGGGCGACGCTGCGCCAGGGCTCGCCGTCGCGGATGCGGTGCAGGATCACCACCGCGCCGCCGCCGTAGCCGCGGTACGGGTCGTAGCGGCCGGCGAAGGCCCGGGCCAACCGGTCCTGGTCCAGCGGGCCGGGGTGGCGCAGCTCGGCCACGAGCACGGTGGCCATTTCGGTGTCGTCGGTCCACGGCCAGGAGCCTGCTGGTGCGGTACCGTCGAAAAGGTCCGACAATTTGGTGCCGGGAACGAAGAACTGGGCGCCCAGCGCGTCCCCGACACTGAGGCCGTCCAGGCTGTCGATGCAGAGCGAGAAGTCGGTCATATCGGCCGTTCATCTTATGCCTATGCACGCAATTGCCGCAGCCCCGTCCGTGTGGCCGATACCAGCACAAACACTCCGAGCGGTACACCGGAGATGTACGGTGCCGAAGAAGCCGGAGGTGCCATGATCGATGTGCTGGGCACCGAGGCGGCCGTGCGCGATCCGGCGCGGCTGCGCGCGGTGGCGGCGACCGGCCTGCCGGCAGCCCCGCATCCCTGGTTCGATCGCCTCGTCGCGCGGGCCGGACAGGCGGTGGGGGTGCCGGTCGTGCTGCTGGTGCTCATCGAGCGGTACCGCGAGATCCTCCCAGGCGCCGTCGGCCTGCCCGAGCTGTTGCAGCAGCGGCGGGAGACCCCGCTGGCCAGGTCCATCTGCCAGTACGTCATCGGCGCCCGCGCCCGGCTGGCCATCACCGACGTGCGCCGCGACCCGGTCCTGCACTCCAACGACGGGGTCCGCGACCTGGCCGCCGCCGGGTACGCCGGCATCCCCGTGCACGGGCGCGACGGCCACGTGGTGGGGGCGCTGGGCGCGATCGACGTGCGGCCCCGGGCCTGGAGCATCGACGAGCTGAACCTCCTCGACGGCTTCGCCGCCCGGTGCGGCCGGCGGCTGCAGCTGATGAGCGCGAGCGCGCCGCCCGACCCGCCCCCGCCGGCCCCTTCGCCGGTCGCGGACCCTTCGCCGGCGGCGGACCCCTCGCCGGTCCCCGGCCGCACGCTGTGGACGCCCCGGCTGCCACCCGGCCTCGTCCTCGACCCGCACCCGCGCCCCG
Source organism: Dactylosporangium salmoneum (assembly GCF_039532525.1). NCBI lineage: Bacteria > Bacillati > Actinomycetota > Actinomycetes > Micromonosporales > Micromonosporaceae > Dactylosporangium > Dactylosporangium salmoneum. The sequence goes on along the minus strand of NZ_BAAARV010000063.1, from coordinate 10,579 downwards.
GGGGCCCCGACATCGCGCTGGCCGGCCGCTGGCACGGCGAGCCGGTCACGGTCGTGATCCGCGCCGCCGACGACCCGGCGGCCGTGCGCCGCTTCCACCGGCGGGTGGCCGTCGCCCAGGCGTTCCGGCGCGATCCGCCGCTGGTGAGCGCGGACGAGTACCGCTGGCACGACGAACGCACCCTGGTGCTGGCCCGCGCGGCCGGCGAGCCCCTGCGGCCGGACCCCGACCCGGCGCAGTGGTCGGCGGTCATCCGGCTCGCCGCGCTGCTGTCGACATGGCGCCCCGACCCGAGCGACGCCGCCGCGTGGACGGTCGACTACCCGGCGTGGATCGCCCGCCACGAGCGCACCGGCCAGCTCACCGCCGACGACGCCCGGCGCCTGCGCATCCTCCTGCGCCGCTGCGCCGGCGACCGCGCCTTCGCGCACGGCAACCTGACCCCGGGCAGCGTCGTGCGGCTGCCGTCCGGGCGACTGGCGCTCACCGGCTTCGCCGCCGCCGGCATGTACCTCGCCGGCTTCGACCTCGCCACCCTGGCCCTCGTCGCCCCGGACGCGCCGAGCCGGCGCGACATCGACGACCGGGTGGCCGACGCCGACATCGCCGAGCCCTTCACCGTCAACCTGATGCTGCACGCCGCCGAGACAGGCGCGACCCCGCCCGGGACGACGACGCCGGCCCGACTGGCCCAGCGCCACGCCGCCATCCGCGCGGCCCGCCGCCACGCCCACCTGATGATGGGCCGCCTGGGCATCGCCTGAAACTGTCGTACCCCCCGGCTAGGTTGGCTGCCATGAGCGCCGTCCAGGAGTACCGCTACCTCGCCCCGTCCACCGCCGGCACGTCCGGCGTCGCCCTGCAGACCTGCGGCGGCCCGGCGGCCAACCCGCGGTTCTTCTCCGGCTTCCTCACCACGCCCCCGGCCGCCGCCGCGGGTCTGCTCGCCGTGGCCGACGTGGCCCGCACCCGCTACTTCCAGCCCCGCCCGACCGCCTTCCTCGACCCGGTCGTCACCGGCGGCGCCGACCGCCTGCGCTTCGAGTCCTTCTCCGCCTGCTGCGGCGTCTACGCCCGCCTCGACGCCCTCCCCGCCGGCCTCGACGGCGAGATGCTCGGCCACGGCACCACCAACGTCGACATCAACCCGCCCCTGCGCGAGTCCCTCGCCCGCATCGCCGGCCTCGACCCGCTGCACCTGTCCGTCGGCCCCGACGACCTCACCGCCTCCACCCTCGACGGCACGGTCGTGGAGAAGAAGGTGCCCCTCCCGGCCCGCTGGCTGCGCGGCTTCGCCGAGGTCCACGTCCTGTCCGCCGCCTTCGACCTGCGCGCCGAGCTCAACCCCGCCGAGGCCGCCGCCTTCCTGCGCCGCCTGCCCGGCGCGAGCGACCGCTCCGTCCTGTGGGCCGTGCCCGCCGGCCGCACGCTCCGCCTGACCTCCCGGGCCGCCCCGGGGGCCGTCTGCCTGGCCGGGGCGGGCCGCCTCGCCGCCCTGAAGAGCCTCCTGCGGCACTGCACGGCCCTGCGCGTGTACGGCCCGCCCGTCCGCTCGGGCTCGTCCGCCGTCGCCAGCGCCTGGGAGCTGGACACGGGCGCCCTGCGCCTGACCCTGACCCTCTCCCCCGAGCCGCACCGCGGCTTCTCCGGCGAGGGCGCCGCCCTGACGTCACTGGCCGCCGACGAGGTCACCGACGACGCCGACGCGATCGGCACCCTGCTGTCCTGGGACCCCACCATCGACGTCGCCGACCTGTCCGCCTCGGCCGCCCTCCCGCCGGACCGGGTCCGGGCCGCCCTGGCCCAGCTCGGCACCGCCGGCCGGGTGGGCTACGACGTCGCCGAGGCGGGGTACTTCCACCGGGTCCTGCCGTACGACGCCACCCGCGCCGAGCGCGACAACCCGCGCCTGGTCGGCGCCCGCGCCCTGGCCGAGTCCGGCGCCGTCACCTTCGACCCGCTCGCCGGCGCCCCGCCGGCCGTTGCCGCGACGGTGCGCAGCGGGGATCAGACGTACCGGGTCCGCCGGCTCCCGGACGGCTCCATGACCTGCACCTGCCCGTGGTGGGCCAAGCACCGGGGTGACCGCGGCCCGTGCAAGCACGCCCTGGCGGTCACGATCCTGACCACTTCCCCGGCCCCGGTCTGACCCGCCCCCTACGGCTCCCCTGGGCTGTTACCGGCCCGGTTCGGCCGGTGCCCTGCGTCGCCTGTCGCGGACGAGCCGGCCGATCGTGATGGCGAGCAACGTGCCGCCGATCACCGTCAGCGGGATCGACCCGATGACGGCGCGCACGCCCGGCGGCGTGCGGAACGCCTGGTCCGGCGCCCACGGGTACATCCTGGCGGAGACGGTCGCGTCGTCCTCGTCCACGTCGTCGATGCTGACCGCCCGCGGCGGGCCGCCGCCGTCCGGCGTGAACTCGCCCCAGCAGGTCGGGCCGTGCTTGGGCAGCGTCCCGCAGTCGGTGGTCGTGACCCGCCCCGGCGTGCCCAACCCCGGCACGAGCGGGACCAGGCCCAACACCCCGATGCCCATGACTAGCAGGCCTAGCACGAGGCCGCCGACGACGGCGCTCTTCCGCATGGCGCCCACGATAGGCCACCAAACGATCTACGGCCGTCCCCGCCACCCTGGCTGCGCGGCGAGCGGGACCGGGGCCGCCAGGTCGGCGGGCTGGAGCAGGCGCATCCAGGGGTCTACGCAGGGGCGCTTTGCGGGCGCGGTACGCGGGACGGACGCACACCAGGCCGACCAAGTCCGGGTACGCCGTAGCCGCAGCTCCGGGCGCACCTGGGACGCCTTCGGCACGTCGATCACGCGACGGTCCGCCGTAGCCGCAGCTGCGGGGCTCCTGGGGTGCCTTCGGCCTTACGCGATCCTCTGCACGGCGCCGGGGGGTGGCGGGGCGGCGGCCTCGGGGTGGATGACGGCGGCGAGGGCCTCCACGCCGTCGACCAGGCGCGGGCCGGGGCGGACGACCAGGCCGTCGGCGTCGATGGCCCACACCTGGCGGCCGGGGAAGTGCCGCGCGACAGTCTCGGCCTGGGCGGCGGCGCCGTCGAGGTGGTAGCCGCACGGGGACACCACGACCAGGTCCGGCTCGGCGGCGGCCAGCTCGGCCCACTCCGCCTGCACCGAGCGGGCGCCCGGCCGGGCCGCGACTGGGGTGCCGCCCGCCGCCGTGACGAGGTCCGGCACCCAGTGCCCGGCCCGGAACGGCGGGTCCACCCACTCCACGACGAGCACCCGCGGGCGGGGCCGGCCGGCGACCCGGGCGGCGACGGCGGCGAGCCGGTCGCGCAGGGCCGCGACCAGCGCGGCCGCCCGGTCGGGCACGCCGGCCCGCTCGCCCACCGCGACGATCGTGGCCAGCACCTCGTCGAGCGTGTGCGGGTCGAGGGAGAGCACGTCGGCCCGGCAGCCGAGGTGGTCGAGGGCCTCCTCGACGTGGCCGGACGGCAGCGCGCACACCCGGCACAGGTCCTGGGTCAGGATGAGGTCGGGCGCGAGCGCGGCGAGGGCCCCGGCGTGCAGCGTGTACAGGTCGGCGCCGGCCGCGAACTGCGACCGCACGTACTCGTCGATCTCGCCCGGCGCCATGCCCTTCGTGTCGCGGCCCCCGACCACCACGGTCTTCTCCGAGCGGGCGGCCGGCGGCTCGTCACACTCGAACGTCACCCCGACGAGGCGCTCCCCCAGCCCGAGCGCGTACACGATCTCCGTGGCCGAGGGCAGCAGCGACACCACACGCATAACGCCGACCGTACCCCCGCGGGCGCGCACCCGGGCGGCGGACCGTCCACTGTGGTCCCCAAGCTCAGCCGGGAGACGGGGGCTGGCACGCCCGGCCGGCCCGAGTCCTGGCCGGCGAGGGGGCCGGCGGCGGGTGGCACGATTCCGGGATTTGAGCCGGTCCGCGGGGGCCTAACGTTTTCATCAACAGCGAGGACGCAGACCTTCCGAATACAAGGGGAACCACGATGAGCGACATCGACGCGGGCTACGACGGCGGCCACGGCGACGTGGACTACGGCCACTACGAGGCGGGCCAGGAGCACGGCGCGCTGGACCAGCTGCACCAGGCCCACGGCTCGGAGGCCGACTACAACAACCAGTACGGCGTGTACGAGAACGACCACCACGCCGACACGTCGACCGACTACAACCACGGCACGCACGTCGCGTTCGACCAGGGCCCGTCGGTGCACTACGAGGCCGACGAGTACACCAACTACAGCCACGACGCGAGCGTCGACGACCACGTGTTCGCCGCCGAGGGCAGCGAGAACGCGCACCAGGCCGAGTTCGGCGAGATGGACGCCCTGCAGGCCCGCTTCGACTCCGCGTTCATGAACGGCACCGAGTTCCACGGTGGCTCCGCCGGGCTGGGCATCGCGTCGAGCTGATCGAGCGCGCTACGAACGGCCGGTCGCCCGCACGGGTGGCCGGCCGTCGGCTATTGCGGCGGCAACCGGCGGCGCACCACGAGCAGGGCGACGATGCCGGCGATGGAGGCCAGGGTGACGACGGCCCCGGCGGCGGTCGCGGCGGGGCTCACCTCGTTGACCGTGTCGCCGTTCAGCGTGGCCGGGACCCGGGCGCCGGGGTCCTCGGCGTAGGTCTCGACGAATTCGACTTCGTCCCGGCGTACCGAATGATCGGCAGTTTCGAACGTGCCGGTGCACTCGTAGCGGGGCTTGCGGGCCGCGTTGTCCTGGGTGCAGGCCTGGACCGTGATCGTGCCGCGCTTGCCCGTCGCGTAGTGGACGAGGTCGGTGACCACCGCGGCGCCCGCGCACAGCGCCAGGAGGGCCAGCAGGCCTGCCGTGGTCAGCAGTGCGCGGCGCCGGGTCATCTGGCCATGCCGGCGAGGGTCTTGGGAAGGCTGTTCTTGACGGCGGTGATCATGCGGTCCCGGATGTCATTCTTCGACTTCTGGCTCCACTCGCCGCCGTCGTTGCGCTGGCCGTTGAAGTCCAGCTTGTAGATGACGTTGCTGTCCTTCAGCGCCAGCGTCAGGTGCACGGTCCCCTTGAGGTCGGCGTTGACCGGGGGCGTCTCGTAGATGATGGCGTCCTCCCCGAGTCCGGGCACGGGGCCGTTAGGGCCGGCGAGCTTGGCGGTGTCGATGTCGCTGTTGTGCTGGGTGGCAGCGACGGAGGCATCATTGTACGCGAATGCCTGGAACGAGATGGTACCCGTCTGCAGGGTCGGCTTGTTCGCGTCGTGGAGCCGCATGAACGTGCACGACGCGCTGTTGACGACCGACTGGGGCACCCGCTGCGCGAACGGCTTGGCGTTCTCGGCCTCGAAGAGGTCGTACAGCGAGGTCGGGTCGGAGACGGTACAGAGGTCCTCGGGAAGCTTGGCCAGGTCGTACTTCCCGGCCCCTCCCTTCGTCGCCGGCACGCCACCGCCGGCGCCCCCGGAGGCGGAGCTCGACGGACCGCCCGTGTCCTTGTTGAACAGCCGGGTCGCGCCGTACACGCCTCCGCCGACCACGAGCAGGCCCACGACGATGAGCGCGGCCAGCAGCGCCGGGGACGTGCCGCGCCGGCCCTGCGGGATCGGTCCGGTGACCGACTGCTGCGGGTAGACCGGCGGCATGCCTGCCGACGGGCTTGGCGGCCCAAACGACGGCATCCCCGCCGGCGGGCTTGGCGGCCCGACCGGCGGCGAGACTGGCGGCGCGGCCAGGGAGACCGGCAAGGGGGCGTACGCCGGGGAGGACACGGGCGCGGCGGAGAAGGCCTGGGTCCGCGGGTAGTCCGGCACGGCCGAGACGGGCGCGGCGGCGGGAACGGCGGCCGTGGACGTGGCGGCGCCGGCCATGCGGTTGACGTACAGCGAACCCTCGGCCACCACCAGCTCCGGCTGCTCCGCCACGACGGGCGCGATGCCGAGCGTCTCGTGCAGCATCGTGGCCACGAGCGGGATCCGGCTGGAGCCGCCGACCAGGTACAGCCCCGCGACCGCGGCGGTGCCGACGCCGGTCATGGTCGGCGAGAGTAACAGCCCGGATCCGTTGGTATTGCTGGAAATCAGCCGCTTTTGCCGTCGAACTGGAGCAACCCCTCCGGTCTTCGACGCGCTGAAGCGTGCGGCGGCGCCGCAGGAGGCGGGCGTTGGCCTGGAGCGGCCGGAAGCCACGACAGCGGGCGCCGACGCCCGGCCGGTGAAGATGCGGCCGCCTGGTGGCGTGGCCTCAGGAGACGGCCCGGCCGACCGCCTCGCGCTCCTCGGCGACGGGCGCCGGGGCCGCGGGCCGGTCCCGGAACACCCACCAGCGCGACGCCGTGTACGTGAACACGGCCACGAACGCCGAGGCGAGGACCCGCGCGATGCGGTAGTCCAGCCCCAGCGCGGCCAGCCCGGTGGTGACGCCGACCGTGATGAGGTAGTCGCCGACGGTCACGGCGACGTACCGGGCGATCTGGCCGCCGACGGGCGCGTGCGAGCGGAAGTTGACGGTCCGGTTGAGCGTGAAGTTCAGCCCGAACGCCCCGATGTAGGCGATCGACACCGCGACCGGCATCGGCAGGTGCGTCCAGTGCCGCAGCATCGCCAGCACCGCGAGGTCGATGCCGAACGTGAACGCGCCGAGCAGCGCGAAGCCGACCAGCTCCCGCGGCAGGATGCGGCGCAGGCGCGGGGGCAGCCGGTCGACCCAGGCCGTGAGGAGGTCCCCGAGGCGTTCGGCGCGCGTGCGCTCCAGCGTCATAGGCCCATCATTCCCGAGCCGTCCGGCACCCCTGCGCCCGCCGTCGGATATCGGCCCGTTCCGTCGGCTCCCATTCGTCTGGGGTTCATCCGCCGCCCCGCTCCGTCCGGCGCACGGCGTCATCCACCCCGCGGCCGACCGGCAAAAGGCGTCATGCGCTGCCCCGCCCCGTCCGGCGCAAGGCGTCAACCGCCGCCCCGCGGCCCACCGGCAAAAGGCGTCATGCGTCGCCCCGCCCCGTTCGGCACAAGACGTCAGCCGCCGCCCCGTCCGGTGCAAGGCGTCATCCGCCGCCCCGTCCGGTGCAAGGCGTCATCCGCCGCCGTGCCTCGTGAAGGCGACATCCATGACGAGGTCCAGCACGAGGTAGCCGCTGAGCCCGACCGCCGCGGCCGGGGCGAGCGCGAGCGCGCCGTAGACCCGGTCGCGCGCGCCCCGGCCCAAGGCGAGCGGGACCAGCACCCCGATGACGGCCACGATCACCGCCTCGCCGACCGGCCGGTGGCTCACCAGCAGGTACGCCCCCTCGGCCAGGAAGACCCCGCCCAGCAGACAGAGCCCCAGGACCCGCCGATGCCGCCGCTCGTCGCGCCACCACGCCCCCGCGGTCGCGAAGAGCGGGCCGCCGAGGAGCCCCACCGCGGACCACTGCACCGGCCCGTGCACGTGCGCCCGGTCGACCGCGTGGTGGGCGAACACGACCAGGGCGCCGTAGTACCCGAGCACCGCGCCGACCAGCACCGCCGTGCCGGCGAGCCAGGTCCGCCACCGGCCGTCGCGCCACACGGCGCCGGCCGCGAACGCGCCGACCGCCCAGACCGCGCCCGAGTTGGCCAGGCGGCTCGAGCCGCCCGGCAGCACGTCGCCGAGCAGCAACGTCACCACGCCGAGGAGCAACCCGGCCAAGCCGGCCCGCCAACCAACCGCCACGGCCGCGAATCCTTCCATGCGGCTGTGGAGATTCGGTGTGCAACGAGCGAGGACCCCGCGGCCGCGCGGTCAGGAGCCGGCGGTGAACCGTTGCCGCGCGTAGCGGCTGTGCTCGATCTCATCGACGAACGCGGCGGCGAAGTCGCCGTTCGTGATCGTCGCCTCGCCCTGGTCGTTGATGACGGGGCTGTCGCCTGCCGCGGTTCGATACCGCCCGGTCTTCTCGCCCGGCACGAGGTGGTGCGGCGGCGGGCTCATGTACGTCCACTCCACCCCCTCGGAGGCGCGCAGGACGGCGAGCGCTTCGGCCTGCGCGAGCGCTTCGTTGCGGTACTGTTCCGGGAACCCCGCCTCGTCGACGGCACGCACACCAGGGGCGACCTGCAGGCTACCGCCACCGCCGACGAACGCGAGCCGGCTCACCCCGGCCCGGGGAAGCACGTCGAGCAACGTGCGCGCCGCCTGGGGAATGCGGGAACGATCTTCAGTCGAACGGTCGGTGACCGCGGCGACGACCACGTCGCTGCCGGCGACCGCGGCCATCACCGAGTCCGGGTCGTCGAGGTCCGCGACGACGGCGCGGGCCCCCTCGACCCTGGACAGCCGCGACGCGTCGCGGCCCACGGCGGTGACGTTGTGGCCTCTGCTGATGGCCTCGCGCGCGATGGTGCCGCCCAGCCATCCGGAAGCGCCGATGATCGTGACGTTCATGGACCGTCCCAGTCTGCGACACACGTCGCCATTCCAGGCGCTGACGGCAGCGGCAACGCGCCACCGCTCAGCGGCATTCGATCAGCCGGTCCGCATCGGTTGACCGGATCAGCGTAGCGCCACCGTCCCGCCACCGCCGGGGAAACGGCCGGTCGAGGCGGCCGGCGGGTCAGGCTTCGCCGCCGAAATGGTGGGTGGCGAAGGCCACGGCGGCGGCGAGGTCCTCGTTGGACGTGCCCCAGGCGGCCTGGACGACGGCGCCCCAGGCGGCGCAGCTGCGGGCGGCGAACTCGCGTACCTCGGGGTCGGCCTGCCACGCCTCGACGTCGAGGGCGGCGTCGTGCAGGAACAGGTCCAGGCCGAGCAGCGCGAGGTCCCAGCCGCCGCCGATGCCGATGGTGCCGCCCGGGCCGTAGGCCTTGACCATCTCGTCGACGATCGCCGCGGGCGCGGAGTGCTCGAGCTCGAGGAGCGTGCCGTCGTCGCCGTGCGGAGCCAGGCGCAGCTCGACCTCGGTCGGCATGCCCTCGCCCAGCTCCCACGTCACCTTGAGCAGCCGCGGCGGCTCGCAGCGCAGGATCTGCCCGCCCGCGTTGCCCTTGAGCTGGTAGGTGCCGCCGAGGCGCAGGTCGCCCTCGACCGGGGCGAGCCAGCGGCCGATCCGGTCCGCCTCGGTGCAGGCGCTCCAGACGTCCTGCACCGAGGCATCGTAGGTGCGGCGCAGCAGCACCGAGCGCCCCGCGCCGCCGGTGACCGCCGCGTCGCCGAGCTCGCGGTGGACGGCGTTGACCTGGTTGACGATGTCGATCACGTGTCCTCCTCGGAAGTGGCATGACCGGACCGCTTGCGGCGGCCGCGGGCGAGCTCGGTGGCCAGGGCGTCGAGGCGCTGGCTCCAGAAGCCGCGGAAGCGCTCCAGCCAGGCGTCGACCTCCTGCAGCGGCGCCGCGTCGACGGCGTAGAGCCGCCGCGTGCCGTCGGCGCGCACCGTGGCGAAGCCGGCCTCGCGCAGCACCTTGAGGTGCTGCGACACCGCCGGCTGGGAGATCCCGAACTCGGCCCGGACGACCTCGCTGATCGCGCCCGCGGGCCGCTCGCCGTCGGCGAGCAGCTCCAGGATGCGGCGCCGCACAGGGTCCCCGAGCACGTCGAAGGCGTGCACGGATCGAGAATGTCACCCCGTACTTATATAAGTCACGCCTGAAATATGTCAGCCGACGTAGGCGTAGGCGAAGCCGATCGTCGGCACCCCGAACAGCAGCGAGACGACGGCCATCTTCGCGATCGTCGGCCGGACGGTCAGCACCGCGTAGCCGGCCAGCAGCACCGGCACCATCACCAGCTGCGGCACGAGCGTCGAGCGGGGCACCAGCACGCCCCGCCACGCGCACAGCACCGAGAAGGCCAGCGCGGCGCCCCACAGCGCGACGCCGAGCCGGTGCGCGAAGCGCGGCCCGAAGCGCACCGCGAACGTGGTGTCACCGGCGCCACGGTCGGCGGCCAGGTCGGTGACCGTGGTCGGCACGTAGAGCGCGGCCGCGAACAGCAGCCCGATCAGCCCGAACTGCCACGGGAACTCCCAGGGCGGCCGGGTGATGGACCAGCCCGCCGCCGGCGACACCACCCCGACGACCACCGCGTTGACCGCGACATCCCAGCCGGGCCGGGTCTTCAGCCGCAGCGGCGGCACGCTGTAGGCCCAGCCGAGCGCGAGCACCCCGAGCACGCCGAGCACGAACAGCGGGCCGACGAACACCGCGGCGGCGACGGCGGCGAGGGAGATCCCCCAGTACCACCGCCGCAGCCTCGTCGCCGAGACCACCCCGGTGACTAGGGGCGCGTCCGCCTTGCGCGGGTTGGCGCGGTCGCTCGGCAGGTCGTGCAGGTCGTTCTGGGCCAGCACGGCGCCCCAGATCAGCGGGCCGAGCACGAGCAGCGCCACCACGGCCCGCGGCACGGTGGCGGCGTCGGGCCACCACGCGTGGCCCGCGAGCACGGTGCCGAGATACGCCGGCACCCAGGAGACCGGCCAGAACCAGGGCCGGGACACCGCGACCATGAGCGCGGCGGGACGTTCCAACACCCCCGTCATAGTTCGCATCATCGTCCTCGATGGCTGTGCGGGCACTGAGAGCCCTGTCACGGCCCGGGAGGACGCGCGAGGCGGACCGCGCGGGCACTGAGAGCCCTGACACAGCCCAGGAGGACGCGCGA
>NZ_BAAARV010000062.1:137484-170714 GCF_039532525.1 Dactylosporangium salmoneum | reverse complement strand
CGCCGGGACCACGCTGTCCCGCCGGGCGGCCGTCGCCGCGGTCTCTCTAGCGGGCGCCGATGACGCCGCGCGAGCGCAGGTCGCCTGGAGCTTGCCGACGTCGGTGGCGTGGGCGTCGAAGCCGCCGACCGCGGCCAGGGCGGCCGCCGTGCCGGCCGCCTCGCCGGTGGTGAAGCAGGTCGCCGTGATGCGGGCCGAGCCGTTCGCCTCGTGCGTGGTGGAGATGCAGCGCCCACCGGCCAGCAGGTTGGTCAGGTCGTGGGCGACCAGTGCGCCGAAGGGGATGTCGTACGCGGCCGGCAGGCCATCGGTGTGCGACAGGCCCGGCGCGTCGGCGTCGTGCACGTCGATCGGGAACGCGCCCATGCCGATCGCGGTCTCGTCGCGGCGGGCGTTCAGCACGTCGTCCTGGGTGAGCGTGCGCAGGCCCAGGATGCGGCGGGACTCGCGGACGCCGACCCGGTCGCCGACGGCCGACAGGTAGGCGTTGGCGCCGCCCGGGACGTACCGGCGGAACCATGCCAGGTCTCCAGCACCTGCTCGGCCAGCCGGGTGTAGCCCGACACCGTCCGGGTCACGTTGAGCACCGCCTCGCCGCGGGTCGGCCAGCCGGCCAGGTGCAGCTCGGTGCGGCGCCAGGACAGCCGGCCGTCCTCGTGGCCGGCGCCCAGCAGCGCGCCGAAGCCCCACAGGTTCACGTGGTCCTCGTCCGGCCGCCCGATGCGGCTGCCGTCGCGGAAGTCCTCGGGGTGCGCGCGGGCGTAGTCCAGCAGCGGGCCGAAGTCGACACCACCGAGGCGCAGCAGGAGCGAGACGGGCTGGGTGCGGCCCGGGCGGTCGGTCTGCACGGCCGCGCCGGCCAGGGCGAACACGACCGCGTCGCCGGAACAGTCCACGACGATCGTGGGTCTGATGACGGTACCGCCGGATCCGGCCGTCTCCACGCGCACCTCGGTGACGCGGGAGTCCACCGTGGACACGCGACGCGTACCGCGCCCTGCCCGCCAAGCGCCGCGCCGAGTTCCTGCGCGGCATCGCCGACCGGCTGGTCGAACACGGCGACGAGCTCGTCGATCTGGTCCAGCAGGAGACCGCCCTGCCCGAGGCGCGCGGCCGCACCGAGCTGGCCCGGACCGCCAACCAGCTGCGCATGTTCGCCGATCTGCTGGAGAGCCCGGAGTGGGACGACCCGCGGCACGTGCCCGGCGAGCCGGGCGTGCGCCCGGACCTGCGCTCCCGCCGCATCCCGCTCGGCCCCGTCGCGGTCTTCGGCGCCTCGAACTTTCCGCTGGCGTTCTCCGTCGCGGGCGGCGACACCGCGGCCGCGCTGGCCGCCGGGTGCCCGGTCGTGGTCAAGGGCCACCCGGCCCACCCGCGCACCGGCGCGCTCGCCGGCCGCTGCGTCACCGAGGCGGCCGCCGCGACCGGCATGCCCGGCGGCGTCTTCGCGCTCGTCTCCGGCCCCGGCAACGAGTTCGGCGCGCGGCTGGTCGCCGATCCGCGCATCGCCGCCGTGGGCTTCACCGGATCCCGCTCCGGCGGGCTGGCCCTCATGGCCGTCGCGCAGGCGCGGCCGGTGCCGATTCCGGTGTACGCCGAGATGTCGAGCATCAACCCGGTGCTGCTGCTGCCGGCCCGCCTGGCCGCCGACCCCGGCGGCCTCGCCGCCGCCTTCGTCGGCTCCCTCACCGCCGGCGCCGGCCAGTTCTGCACCAACCCGGGCCTGCTGCTCGCGATCGACGGCCCCGGCCTGCCCGAGTTCCGGGCCGCGCTCGCCGAAGGCCTGGCCGGGTCCCCGTCCGCGACGATGCTGACCCCGGCGATCGCCGACGCGTACCGCACCGGCGTGGCCGGCCGCGCCGACCGCATCATCGCCGGCTCGGCCGAGGACTGCCGCCCCGCGGTCTTCGCCGCCACGGCCGCCGAGTTCGCCGCCGCCCCGGCCCTGCGCGAGGAGGTCTTCGGCGCCGCGTCCCTGCTGGTCACCTGCGCCGACGCCGACGAGCTGGCCGCCACCGTCGAGTCCCTGGAGGGTCAGCTCACCGCGACCCTGCAGGGCGAGTCCGATGACCTGCCGCTCGCCCGCCGCCTCCTGTCGGCGCTGGAGCGCAAGGCCGGCCGGATCATCTGGAACGGCTGGCCGACCGGCGTCGAGGTCAACGCCGCCCAGGTGCACGGCGGCCCGTTCCCGGCCACGTCGGACGGGCGTACCACGTCGGTCGGCACGATGGCGATCGAGCGCTTCCTGCGTCCGGTCGCCTATCAGGACTTCCCGGCCGAACTGACGACCTGACCGGTAATCCGCATGATGCGCGGGGCGCCGTCCGGCGTACCCGCGCATCGCGCGGTCATGCGCGCCGCCGTCAGGTCAGCGGTCGAGTGGACTGGCGGCGATCCGCGCGGCGAGGTTGTTGCCGACCGACGCGGCCGCGGCGCTACCGGGTTTGCGCCTCGCCTGGTCCTCGAAGTGCGACCGACCACGTCACCTGGACCGAACGACTCCGGCGGCCCGCGGCGCGGGCTTCGTCGCCGGGGAGGTCCCCGCCGCCCCGGCGACCACCGCGGCCAGCACCAGTGCCGCCCCCGCCAGCTGCCCGCCCGAGAGCGACTGCCCGAGCGCCACCCACCCCAGCACCGCCGCCACGACGGGACTGAGCAGCCCGAACAGCGTCACCTGGGCCGGCGGCAGCGTGGTGACGCCGCGGAACCAGAGGAAGTAGGCGCCCGCGGTGCCGACCAGCGAGAGGTACGCGAACCCGGCCACGTTGCCCCAGCCGAGCGCGGGCGGCGCCCCCTCGACCAGCAGCGCCGCCGGCGCGAGCAGCACCCCGCCCACCGTGAGCTGCCACCCGGTGAGGGCCAGCAGCGCCGTGCGCCGCTCGGCGAACCCCGGCGGCGTGCCCCACCGCCGCCCCAGCACCGTGCCCAGCGACATCGACACCATCCCGCCCGCCGCGGCGGCGAGCCCGAGCGGGTCCAGCGCGGCGGAGGAGCGCAGCACGAGCAGGGCCACGCCGGCCAGCCCCGCCAGGCCGGCGACCAGCACGCGGGCGCCGGGGCGCTGGCCGAGCAGGCCGTAGGCCAGCCCGGCGACCACGAACGGGCCGAGGGCGCCCAGCACGGCGGCGACCCCGCCCGGCAGCCGGTACGCGGCGACGAACAGCAGCGCGAAGAACAGCCCGATGTTGAGCGTGCCGAGCACGGCCGCCCGCCACCACCAGGCGCCGCGGGGCAGGGCCCGGGCCGCCGCGACGAGCAGCAGCCCGGCCGGCAGCGCGCGCAACGTCCCGGCCAGCAGGGGCCGGTCCGGGGGCAGCAGCTCGGTGGTGACGAGGTACGTCGTTCCCCACAGCGCGGGGGCGATGGCCGTAAGGTTCCTCATGACTAAGTAACTTAGCACTAAGCTACAGAAATGCTAGACTCCATCCATGGACGACGTCGACCGCATCGTGGAGCAGTGGGGGCGCGAGCGCCCGGACCTGCAGACCGAGGCGATGGCCGTGTTCGGCCGGATCTACCGGCTGGCCCGGGTCGTCGGGGACCGCCAGGAGAAGGTGTACGGCGAGCTCGGCATCAACCGCGGCGAGTTCGACGTCCTGGCCACCCTGCGCCGCGCCGGCGAGCCGTTCCAGCTCTCCCCGAAGCAGCTCAGCGCCTCGCTCATGCTCACCACCGGGGGCATGACCGGCCGCCTCGACCGCCTGGAGAAGGCCGGCCTGGCGGCCCGCTCGCCCGACCCTGAGGACCGCCGCGGCCTGGTCATCACGCTCACCGCGCGCGGCCGCGAGGTGGTCGACGAGGCCGTCGTCGCCGGACTGGCCGCCCAGCGCGAGGTCCTGGAGCGCCTCCCGGAGGCCGGCCGCCGCCGCCTGTCGGCCCTGCTGCGGGACCTGCTGGCGGCCGCGGAGAGCGGTTAGACGACCGCGGTCGCGACCCACATCGTGATCGTCGCCAGGAAGTCGCCGCGCGAGCCGGCCTCGCTCAGGGCGCCGAACCAGTCGTCGCGCAGGTCCGGCGGGACGAGGCCGGCGTCCGGCGGGATCGCGGGGTTGAGCATGGGCAGTACCGTCGCGGCAGACTTCGGATCGGCGAAGTAGAGCGCCACCGGGACCGCGGTCACCTCGGGCAGGCCCGCGCGCAGCAGCCGGCGGCGCAGGGTGCGGCCCATGTCGAGGTGCCGGCCGACGACGGTGGCCAGCAGATGGTGGCGCACGGCGGCGACGAGGTGCGCGGGCAGGCCGTCGACCGCGACCGACTCCCAGTCCGTGTCGACCAGGCACAGCCGGCCGCCGGGGCGGGTCACCCGGGCCAGCTCGGCGATGGCCGCGCCGGGGTCGCCCAGGGTCTGCAGCACCCGTTCGCAGTGCACCGCGTCGAAGCGGCCGCCCGGGTACGGCAGGCAGGTCAGATCCTCCGCGTGGTAGTCCAGCCACACCACCTCGCCGGTGCCGCCGAGCCGGGCGGCGAGCAGCCGGGCCGCCTCGTCGCCGCCGCACCCGGCGTCGAGGATGCACTGGCCGGGCTCGAGGTGCAGCGCGGCGAACGCCACCTCGCGCACCCGCTGCAACTCAGGGCTGACCGCGATGAGGTCGGTGTGGGGGTTGCCCGGGGTGTCGTGGGCCATCTGGCCAGTCTCGTGCAGCGGCCCCCGGCGTGGCGGCCCGCGAGGCGATCGTCAATCCGACAATGACTGGCGTATCAGGCGCTGGAGGAGGTCCTGGTACCGCGCGAAGGCCGGCACCACGGCCGAGGGATCCTTGGCCTGCTCGTCCCAGCGGCGCAGGGCCACGGCGTCGGCGGCGTAGGGGTGCGCGGCGAAGCGCTGCGCCTCTTCCGCCGGCATCGGGCCGCCCTGGACGCCGAGGGTGTACTTCGACGCCTCCGACAGCCGATCGTGGTACCCGGGCTCGACCGCGCACAGATACCGCTTCGCCGCGACGTGCAGCCGCACCGGCTCGCAGACCTCCGGGCCGAACCACTGGGCCAGCCAGTCGGCGCCGGTGTCCGAGTGCCGGTTGTCGGTGCCGGCCATGAGATCGGCCCCGGTCAGTACACCGTGGAAATGCCCCACGTCGTGCAGCAGCGCGGCCGCCACGAGCGCGTCCGGCGCCCCGGCCCGCTCGGCGAGCGCCGCCGCCTGCAGCATGTGCTCGGCCTGGGTGACCGGCTCGCCGAGGTACTCGCGGGCACCCTCGCTCTCGAAGAGCCGCCGCAGTTCGTCCATGGCCGGGATCCTGCCCGCCGCCGATGAATGACGTTTGAACGCCGGACGGACCGGCAACCACGAATATTGTGGTGGCCGGCTCCCGTACCGCCCTATCGACTGCGGGGGTCGGCCGCCGGTGTCATTCGGCGTCCACGATCCGGCTGAGGTGGTCGAGGTCCTGGCGCAGCTGGGCGATGGCGCCGCGCACGCCGGGCTCGGGCGGGCGGCGGTGCTCGGGCCGCGCGACGCTGGCCACCGCCTGCTCGGCGAGCGCCGCGGCCACGGCGGCCGGCTCGGGGTCGCGGCCCGGGTGGTACCACCAGGCGACCCAGTTGCACATGCCGATCACCGCCAGGGCGGCCATCCGCTCGTCGGTCTCGCGGAACTCGCCGGCCCGGATGCCGGCCGCGATGATCCCGGTCACGGCGGCCAGGGCGGTCCGCTTCGCGTGGACGTGCCGCTCGGCGATCGGCGGCGGGAGGGCGCGCTCGGAGCGGTCGAGCATCCGGAACCGCTCCGGCGCGGCCGCCCGGTCGAGCACCAGCTCGTGGATGGCCGCGCGCAGCCGCTCGG
This sequence comes from Dactylosporangium salmoneum, assembly GCF_039532525.1. Taxonomy (NCBI): domain Bacteria; kingdom Bacillati; phylum Actinomycetota; class Actinomycetes; order Micromonosporales; family Micromonosporaceae; genus Dactylosporangium; species Dactylosporangium salmoneum. Next base: position 164,935 of record NZ_BAAARV010000062.1, on the reverse strand, counting down.
TCGGGTCGAGCTCGCCGGCCGCGATCTCGCGCAGCTTCTCGGCGGCGCCCGCGCTCTCCTGCTCCACCAGCGTCGCGAGGATCTCGTCCTTGCTGGCGAAGTAGTGGTACAGCGCCGGGCGGGTCAGCTCGGCGGCCTGGGCGATGTCCAGCAGCGACGTGCCCTCGAACCCGCGCTCCGCGAAGAGCCGCGCCGCCTGCTCGAGAATGGCGGCGCGGGCGGCCACCCCGCGGGTGGACGCCCGCCGCCGTTCGCCGGTTTCGCTCATGTGCTCAGGCCGGCCGCCGCTTCGCGCAGGTCACGCTTCAGCACCTTACCGATGTTGCTGCGCGGCAGCGCGGAGAGGTGCTCCAGCCGCTCCGGCCACTTGTACTTGGCCACGCCCCGCCGCTCCAGGTAGGCGCAGAGGTCCGGCAGCGTCGGCGGCTCCTGACCCGGCCGCGTCACCACGAACACGCACCCGCGCTCGCCGAGCCGGGGATCCGGCATTGCCACGAGAGCCGCCTCCTGTACCGCGGGATGCCCGGCCAGCAGCAGCTCCACCTCCTCGGCGTTGATCTTCTCCCCGCCCCGGTTGATGAGGTCCTTGACCCGTCCCATCAGCACGTAGCTCGGCTGCCCGCCGAGCACGACCCGGGCCATGAGGTCGCCGGAGCGGTAGAAGCCGTCGGAGGTGAACGCCTCGCGGTTGCGCTCGGGCGCGTTGAGATAGCCGCGGATGGTGTACGGGCCGCGGGCGCACAGCTCGCCCGGCTCGCCGTCGGCGACGGGGCTCTCGGTGCCGGGCTCGAGCAGGCGTACCTCGTCCAGCGGGCTGATCGGGTCGCCCACGCCGCCGGCCCGCGCGTCCGCGGGCGCGTCCAGCGGCGTGAACAGGAACAGCCCCTCGGTCATGCCGAACGCCTGCGTGGTGTGCACGCCCCGGCGCTCCAGCTCGTCGAACAGCTCGCGCGGCACCGCCGCCGCCGAGAGCACCAGGTTGCGCAGGGCGGCGAACGCGGCGTCGAAGCCCGGGTGGGCGAGCAGGCCGGCGGTGATGCCGGGGGACAGCAGCGTCCAGGTCGCGCGGTGCTCGGCCATGAGGCCCAGCAGCTCATCGGGGCGCGGCCCGCACAGCAGCAGCGCGGCACCGGTCGCGTGGGCGGCGAAGAGACCGTTGGCCATGCCGGCGTTGTGCGCGATGGGTAGGGCGAAGGCGAGCCGGTCGGCCGCGGTCAGGCGCCAGAAGGCGGCGATGGCGGTGCCGTTGTACCAGTACTCCGGGTGCAGCCGCGGGATGAGCTTCGGGGTGCCGGTGGTGCCGCCGGACAGCTGCAGCACGGCCGGCTGGGTCAGGTCGGTGTCGCGCTCGATGGCGTCGAGCGCGGCGCGCTCGCCGGCGGTGGCGTCGCGCTCGGCGAGGTCCTCGATCCGCGGGGCCTCGTCGCCCTGGGCCGCCCCGATGGTGAGCAGCAGGCGCATGGTGGGCAGCTCAGAAGCGATCTCACCGGCGAAGGCGACGAGGTCGAAGCCGGGCAGGTCGGCCTGGACCAGGTGGGCGGCCGCCCCGGCGAGCTCGCCGATGGCGGCGATCTCGTGGCGGCGGTGCAGCGCCAGGGTGCACACCGGGCGGGCGCCGGCCCGCAGGATGCCGTAGAAGGCGGCGACGGCGTGGGCGGAGTTGGTGACCTGCAGGAGCACCGGTTCGCCGGGGCGCAGGCCAGCCGCGACCAGCCCGGCGGCCACGTTGTCGACGCGGCGGACCAGCTCGGCGTACGTCCACTCGTGCTCGGGCGTGATCAGCGCCGGGGCGCCGGCGTGGGCCCGGGCGGTGTCGCGCAGGGCGGCGGGGATGGTCCGGTCCAGCCACAGGCCCTCGGCGCGGTAGCGGTCGGCGAACTCGGCGGGGTAGCCGACTAGGGAGTTGTCCATCGGTCGTCCGTTTCAGGAGGCGGGGTGCGGGGCGGTGAAGCGCACGAGGTCGATGCGGCCCGCGATGACGCCGTCGACGACGTCGGCGGCGAGGGCGGGGTCGGCCTCCACGGCTACGGCGACGCCGGCGTGGCGGCGGACGTGCTCGGCGAGCGCCAGGCGGTCGAGCAGACGGTCCCGTTGCGGGGGACCGGTCAGCACGACCGGGCCGGGGGAGCGCTGGGCGGTCTTGACGAGCGCCGCGGCCTCGTCGCCCCAGGGGTCGCGGACGTCGGCGGGGAGGTCGGTCCCGGCCCCGGGCGGCAGCTCGCGGCCCCGCAGCACCGTGTCGAGCGACCCGAGGCCGGTCTCCGCGAGCGCCTCGGCGACCAGGCCGGGGTCGAACTCGGCCGCCTTCGCCGCGCCGACGGCGCCGCCGCGGCTGAGGTAGGCCAGCATGAGCGCGGCCGGCGGCAGGTCGAGCCGCACGCCGAGCGTCTCCCACCACCACCGGCTGCGGTCGGCGAGGTCCTGGATGCGCGCGGCCCGGGGCCGCCGGGCGCGCTCGTAGCCGGCCAGTGCCTGCGGCAGCGTCGCGTGCGCCGGGTCCCGCAGGGCCTCGACCAGCGCGACGGCGTCCTCCATGGCCATCTTGGTGCCGGAGCCGACCGAGTAGTGGGCGGTGTGCGCGGCGTCGCCGAGCAGCACGACGTTGCCGGCGCTCCACCGGGCCGTGGTCACGGTGCGGAAGTGCATCCAGCGCGAGCGGTTGCCCAGCAGCGTCCCGCCCAGGATCGGGCCGAACAGCTCCTGGAGGTACGCGATGCTGCGCTCGTCCGAGCGGTCCGGCGGCGTGCCCTCGGTCCACCGGTCCATGCCCGCCCGCCGCCACGTGTCCGGGTCGGTCTCGACGCCGATCGTGCTGCGGTCCGCCGCGTACGGGTAGCAGTGCACGTTGAACAGCCCGTCGGCGCCGCGCGCGGGGGCGAACAGGCTGGCCGGCAGCCGCTGGTCCAGGCCCAGCCACATGAACAGGCCGCGGCCGGGCGTCACCCGGGCGCCGAACTCGGCGGCCATCCCGTCGCGCACCCGGCTGCCCACCCCGTCGGCGGCGATGACCAGGTCGGCCCCCCGGACCTCGTCCAGGTCGGCCTCGCGGCCCAGCTCGACGCCGACGCCGAGGCCCCGCGCGATGTCGGTGAGCGCGGTGAGCAGGGCCGAGCGGGCCACGCCGATCGCGCCGTCGTTGCCGTTCGCGGTCACCGACCGCTCGCCGAGACGGAACTCCTGGTGCGGGATGGGGACGCTGGCCGCGCGCAGGCGGCCGACCACCGCCTCGTCGGCCGCGGAGAGCAGGTCGAGCGTGCGGCGGGTGAAGGCCACGCCGAAGCCGAACGTGTCGTCGGGCACGGAGCGTTCGAACACCCGGACCCGGGCGCCGGGCCACGCGCGCCGCAGCAGGATGGCGGCGAACAGGCCGGCCGGGCCGCCGCCGATCACGTGCACCTCGTCGAGCTTCATGCGGTCCAGGACACCACGCTTTTGACGCCACCGTCAAACAGTTGACGCCTCCGTCAAAGCGGCGTTAGCGTGGCGGTATGACCCAGAGCCACCTGGTCCGCGGTGTGGACCATGCCGCATTCCCCACGTTCGCGCCGAAGGAGACGATCCACTTCTACCGCGACGTGCTCGGCTTCCCGGTCGTGCACGCCACGTGTGCACTCGGATGGGGACCGGCCCGTCACCCGGACTTCATCCACTTCTTCTTCGACATCGGCCAGGGCGACCGGCTCGCGTTCTTCTACTACTTCGGCGTCGAGCCGTACCGGGACGACAACATCCCGGAGCTGATCCACCGCGCCCGGCACCTGGCCATCCACGTCGGGACGGAGGAGGACCTGATGGAGTACCGCCGCCGCCTCGACGCCAGCAACTGGCCGTGCGAGCTGCAGGTCCGCCACGAGACCGTCGAGTCGATCTACGTGCACGACCCGAACGGGTACCTCATCGAGTTCGCCCGCCCGCTGCGCGCGATCACCCCCGAGGACGACGTCGACGCCAACCTGAGCGTCGAGGCCCTGCTGGCCGTCGCCGACGAGCCGGCCCCCACCTTCGCCCGCTTCCTCGAGCTCAAGGCCGAGCTGATCGCCGAGCGCTTCGCCGGCGAGCCGGCCGGGGTGACCCTGGTATGACCACCCTCTTCGTGCTCGACATCGACGACTTCCGGCCGGTGGCCACGGCCGCCGCGGCCGACCCGGCCGTCACGGTCCGCCGCCGCGGGCCCTACCTGGAGCTCACCGCCGACGGGGGGATCGCCGTCGAGCGCGCCGCCACCGGCTGCCGCAACGCCGTCTGGTACAGCTGCGTCGCCGCCGTGCGCGGCACCGTCACCCGCTGGGACAGCACCGGCCTGACCGTCGCCCCGGCGGTGACCCGATGACGGCCGCCGTCGACCGGCTCGGCGCCGGCCGCGACGTGGCCGGCGTGGCCTTCCCCGACGGCGTGGTCACCACCCACCACGAGCTGGCCACCGCCGACGGCGCCCGCGTGCTGGGCCTGCTGCACCGGCTGCCCGGCTCGACCGCCGTCGTGTCGCTCATGCACCCTCGCCAGCAGCTGGCCCACCACCCGATGGCCGGGCACCTGCTGCGCATGGGCCTGTCGGTGTGGACCCAGGACAGCCGCTCGCCCAACAACGACCTGAGCCTCGTGCACGAGCAGACCCTGCTCGACGCCGCCGCCGGGCAGGTCTTCCTGCGCGACCTCGGCTTCGAGCGCCGCCTCGTCTTCGGCCACTCCGGCGGCGGCCCGCTGTTCGCCTTCTACATCGAGCAGGCCGCGCTGGCCCCCGAGGCGCGCCTCGCGGCCGGCCCCGCCGGGCGGCCGGTGCCGCTGGCCGCGGCCGACATGCCGGTGCCGGACGGGGCGCTGTTCCTCGCGCCGCATCCGGGGCAGGGGCAGGTCCTGCGGTACTGCATCGACCCCTCCGTCGTCGACGAGGACGACCCGCTGTCGGCCGACCCGGCGCTGGACATGTACGACGAGGCCAACGGCTACGCCGGCCCCGGCAACCCGGCCTCCTACGCGCCGGAGTTCCTGGCCCGCTACCGCGCGGCGCAGCAGGCCCGCATCGAGCGCATCGACGCCCTCGCCCGCGGGCACGCCGACCGGGCCGCGGCCGCCCGCGCCCGGTTCGCCTCCACCGGCGATGCCCGCGACCGGCGGGCCTCGCTCGCGCCGATGGTGATCACGACGTACCGCACCGACGCCGACCCCCGCTACACCGACCCGTCGCTGGACCCGAACGACCGCCACCACGGCTCGCTGTTCGGCCGCCGCCCCGACCTGACCAACTACGGCCTGGTCGGCTTCGGGCGCCTCACGACGCCGGACGCCTGGCTGTCGACGTGGTCGGCGAACACCTCCAACGCCGGCTTCGAGCGCTGCGCGGCCGGCATCCATATCCCGACGCTGTACGTCGAGCTCTCCGGCGACGCCGCCGCGTTCCCGGCCGACGCGGCCCGGATGTTCGACGCCATCGCCGCCACCGACAAGACCCGCGTCGTGGTGCGCGGCCAGCACTTCGGCCAGCCCCTCGCCCCCGGCGAGCCGACCGGCTACGCCGCCGCCGCCGAGGTCATCGGCCCGTGGCTGGCGGCCCGGTGACCGCGCGCTACGCCGAGGACCTGGCGCCCGGCGAGACGATCGCCTTCGGCTCCTACACCGTGACCCGCGCGGAGATCGTCGCCTTCGCCGAGCAGTGGGACCCCCAGTCCTTCCACGTCGACGCGGAGGCGGCCGCGCGCGGCCGCTTCGGCGACGTGATCGCCTCCGGCCTGCACACCCTGGGCGTGTTCCAGCGGCTCTCGGTGCTCAGCGCGGAGTCGCAGTGGGCCGTCATCGCCGGGGTGCGCCTGGTCGACGTGCGGTTCCCGCGGCCGGTGCGGCCCGGGGTCACGCTGACCGGAGGGGTCCGCATCGAGTCGGTCGACGTCGACCCCTCGCGGCGGCGCGCTCTGCTGGTGAAGGCCGGTTGGCTCGACGACGAGGAGGGTCGCGTGCTGGAGCTGCGCTCGGAGGCGCTCGTGAGGTGCCGTCCATGACCGTCCTGCGCGATGTCACCGTCGTCGACCCGCGCGACGGCACGCTCACCCCGGGCCGGGACGTCACCGTCGACGGCGGCCGGATCGCGGCCGTCCGGCCGGCGGACCCGGCCGCCCCGCCGTCGCAGACCGCCGGCAAGTTCGTGGTCCCCGGCTTCCTCGACATGCACGCGCACCCGCTGGAGCTGCCCGACCCGAGCGGCGCCCTGCGCCTGATGCTCGCCCACGGCATCACCGGCGTGCGCCAGATGTCCGGCTCGTCCCGCCTGCTGCGCCGCCGCGCGGCCGGCACCCTGAACCTCCCGGAGGACGGCCCGGCGATCGTCGCCATGCCCGGCTCGGTGCTCACCCCGCTCAACGCCGGCACCCCCAGGGCCGCCGTCACCGCGGTCGCCGAGCAGCAGGCCGACGGCGCCGACTGCGGCGTCCCGATGATCGCGGGCAGCGACGCCTGCGGCGCCATCTGGCAGGTCGCGGGCCACTCGCTGCACCAGGAGTTCGACGAGCTGGCCGCGGCGGGCCTGAGCCCGCTGCGGGTGCTGCAGATGACGACCATCGACGCCGCGGAGTTCCTCGGCCGCGCCTCCACCATGGGGACCGTCGAGGTCGGCAAGGACGCCGACCTGGTGCTGCTGGACGCCGACCTGGTGCTGCTGGACGCCGACCTGGTGCTGCTGGACGCCACCCGGTCCGCGACGTCGCCGCCCTGCATCAGGTCTCGGCCGTGGTGCGCGCCGGCCGCTACTACGGCCCGGCCGACCTGGCGGCGATCCGGGAGCAGGTGGCGACCGCTCGTATCGTCGGGTAGGGCGCGCGCCCGCCGCGGGCGGTCAGGACGTCCGCGTGCCGGTGAGCGTTCCGGATGCCAGGACATGTCCCGCGAGGGCCGCCGGCAGATGTTCGATGCCGGCGACCTTCGCGAGGTCGATGCCGGTGTCGAGGGCGTAGACGTGGAAGCGGTAGCGATGCGCGCCGTGGCCGGGAAGTGGCCGTGGCCCGAGGTACCTGGCCTGGCCGCGGCGGTTGGGGAGAAATCGGATGCCCGGGTTGTCCGGTGTCAGGGCGCCCTCCGGCAGGCCGCCCTCGGCCGGCGCGAATGCGGCGATCGTGTGGATGCCCGGCACGGCGCCCGGGTTGTCGAGGTCCTCGAGCACGAAGAGCATGTCCGTCGTTCCCGCGGGAAGGGCATCCCACGCGAGGGCGGGCGACGTCTCCTCGCCGATGAACAGCCCGCAGTGCTTCGCGGGGATCACCTGCCCGTCGCGGAAGCTGGGGGAGGTGAGCGCGATGCGGTTCCCGGTCGCGAGCTCGGGAGCGTTGGCGATGCTCGCGGCCTCGTCCGGGCGTCGGCCGCGAAGCGCCCAGCCGAGGGGAAGGAGGAGGACTTCTACAGGGTGCATGGTGCTCCTGTTCAAGAGTCGGCGATGCGCAGGAGGAGCGGGGCGACCCGGGCGATGTCGTCGCGTTCGGCGGCGGTGAGTTCGGCGAGCCGGCTGTTCAGCCAGTCCCGGCGGTGGCGACGCGATGCCATGGACGCTGCCCTGCCCTGGTCGGTCAGGGTGAACAGGACTTTGCGCCGGTCCTCCGTCCCGCGGGACTTCGTCACGTAGGCGAGCTGCTCGAGCCGGCGAACCGTCTGACTCATCGAACCGAGCGTGACCCGCGCGGTCTCGGCGAGGTCGCTCAAGCTCATCCGGCCCTGCTTGTCGAGCACGATGAGCACGAGCAGCGCCGCGTCCGCGACCTCGCCCTCCACGCGCTCGGACCGGAATCGGCTGTAGAGGCGCACGACCGCGCGCCGCAGCTCCGCGCCGACCTCGTCGATGTCCTCACTCACGCCGCACCTCCAATGCTTAGTACACCGTAGCATCTACTGAGTACTACTAAGGAATACGCGCTTGACCCTCACGCCGCGTGAGGCCGGAGGGTGGGGTGCATGAGCGACTACTACAACGCTTTCGAGATGAGTCCCGTGCCCGTCCCCGGCCCGGATGCGGTTGCGCCGGAGCCGTTCCGGGGCATCTACGGAATGCCCGCGTTCGTGACGATCCCCACGAGCGATGTGGCGGCGTCGGTGGACTTCTGGACCCGTGGGCTCGGGTTCTTCGAGCTGTTCAGCATCCCCGGCAGGCTTGTGCACCTGCGCCGGTGGGCGTTCCAGGACGTACTCCTCGTCGCGGCGGCGGAGGTCGCGGAGCGGGCACCGGCGATGAGCGTCAGCTTCTCGTGCGTGCTGAGCCAGGTCGACGCCCTCGTCGAGGCCTGCCGTGCGGTGCGCCCGGACTCGGCCGACGGCCCACGGGACACTCCCTGGAACACCCGCGATGTGGAGGTGATCACCCCCGAGAACGCGCGGGTCGTGTTCACCGCGGCGAAGCCCTTTGATCCGGCCAGTCAGGAGGCGCGGAACCTTGCAGCCATCGGGATCACCCCACCGGCCGCCGGTCGCGGCGACAATGAGGAGCGTGCCTGATGCCGCTGACGCCGAGGGCCTGACCGTCGGTCAGGTCTCGACGCGTCTGGGCGTGACGGTCCGCGCGCTGCACCACTGGGATGACATCGGCCTGGCGCGACCGTCGCTGCGTACGGCCGCCGGATACCGGCTCTACACCGCCGGCGACCTGGAACGCCTGCACCGCATCGTCATCTACCGGGAGATCGGCCTCGGCCTGGACAGGATTCGGGCCGTCCTGGACGACTCGGCCGTGGACGTGCTCAGCGCCTTGCGCGCGCAGCGCACCCAGGTGGCCCAGCGGATCGAGCGCCTCCAGCAGCTCGGCGCCGGCCTGGATCGGATGGTCGCCGCCCACGAGCGCGGCCTGCTGCTGACCGTCGAGCAGCAGGCCGCGATCTTCGGCCCGCAGTGGAACCCGGACTGGCCCGCCCAGGCCCGCCAGCGCTACGGGGACACGACGCAGTGGCAGCAGTACGCCGAGCGCGCGGCCTCTCGCAGTCCGCAGGAATGGCAGGCCATCGCCGACACCATCGCGGAGCTCGACCGTGCCCTTGGCGACGCCGTGGCCGCCGGTGTCACCCCTGGCAGCCCAGAGGCGAACCAGCTCGTCGAGCGGCACCGTGAAGCGTTCGCGTCGTACTTTCCCCTCACCCGGCAGATGCAGGTCTGCCTCGGCCGCATGTACGAGGCCGATCCGGCATTCGCCGCCCACTTCGACGGCATCCGGGCCGGCCTCGCCACGTGGTTCCGGCAAAGCGTCGACGCCAGCGCGCGCGCCCACGACATCGACCCCGACACCGCTACCTGGCGCTAGTTGGCCGCCGACTGCAGGGCGATGTCCTCCATCGCCCACAGCAGTGCCTCCGCGTCGTCCGGGGCCATGAAGTGGCTGTCGAGGTACAGCGTGATCGCCACCGCCTCGTCGGAACCGTCGACGTTGAGGAAGAACGCGGACGACTCCCCGTCGGCGGCGCTGAGCCACTCGAACGACGAGCGCTCCGGCGCCGCGGCGTCCTGCCCAGCCCCGCCGCGCCGGTCGTTGAGGCTCACGTCGAGCAGCACCTCCGGCCCGCGCTCGGCGGCCACCGCGGCCAGCATCCGGTCGAGGTCGCGCCGGTCGTAGTAGGCGTGCTTGTAGGCGGCGAGGGCGGCGCCGTGGGCCCGGCGCAGCACCTGCGGGAAGTCCCCGGTGGTGTCGACGACGCAGAGGCCGGCCTGCGAGACCGGGCACACCGTGCCGGCCAGCCCGGGCCGGAAACGGTTGCCGACGGTGAGCCGCAGCGGTACCACGGCGGGACCGGCGATCCGCGCGAAGGCCATCGCGAACGCGGCCAGCAGCGCCGGGGCCGAGTCGAGGCCCTCGCGCCCGGCCGCCGCTCGCAGTGCCCCCGGCAGCGCCGCGGAGCGGAACAGTCCCGTCCAGTGCCGCGGGCTGCGCGGGTCGCGCGAGGGGCGCACCGCGGGCACGGGGATCGCGCGCAGATGCCCCTCCCAGTGCCGCATGGCGGCCTCGTGCTGGCGCCGGACGGCCGGCGTGGCCTGCTTCCGCGCCTGTTCCAAGGGCAAGGCTCCGGACACGGATTCGGTACTGCGCCCAGCCGACTCCTGCATCATCAGCGCCGCGCCCGCGCCGTCCATGGTGATGTGCGAGACGATGAGCGTGGCGTGCACGGGCCGCCCGTCGTGGCGGATGACCGCCATCCGCACCGGCCACTCGGCGGCGTGGTCCCAATCCGAGTCCCGGAAGCGCGCCTCGACCGCCGCCGCCACCTCGGCGGGGTCCTCGTCGCCGGCGTCGACGACCTCCAGGCCGATCTCGCCGCGCTCGTGCACGACCTGGCTCGGCCAGCCGTCCGCGTCGAACGCGAGCCGGGTGCGGAAGGTCTGGTAGCGGCTCATGAGGTACCGCAGCTCGTCCTCGACGTCCTCGACCGTCGCACCCTCGGGCAGCGGCCGGGTCCCGCCCATCGCCAGGGCCTGGCCGAACGCGGCCATCTTGACCCAGATGTCGATCTGCCCCCAGGACAGCGGGCCCTCGCCGCCGCCCTCGCCCGCGAATGCCACCACATGGGTGCTCATGGGTTCCATACCTCCCCGCGCCGGTACTGGTCGATCTTTCCGTTGATCTGCCCGAGATGCAATTGGAGTCTCTCGATCTGGTCCTGGACCCGGCGGGCGTGTGCCGTCAGCACCTCGAGGCGCTCCTGCCGCGTCTCCGCGCCGTCCCGCATGAGATCGATGAACGCCTGCATCTCGGTGATCGGCATCCCGGTGTCGCGCAGGCAGCGCAGCAGCGCGAGCCACTTGAGGTCGAGCTCCTCGAAGACCCTCCGCCCGGTGGACGTGCGGCGGACCGGCGGCAGCAGGCCGATGCGCTCGTAGTAGCGGACGGTCTCGGGGCTGAAGCCGCTTCGCTCGGCGGCCTCCTGCGGCGAATACGTCGTCGGCATGCGCCCAGGATCGCATCGACGGTGCTTGCGCTTGACCCGGAGTCCACTCCGGGTTGTTTCGTGGTGGCCATGATGGACGAGTACTTCCTGCTCGGGCCGACCGGCCTGCGCGTCTCCCCGCTGGGCCTGGGCACCATGACCTTCGGCGCCGCCGGCTGGCACGCCGGCGAGGACGCCGCCCGGGCCATCTTCCGCCGGTACCTGGACCGCGGCGGCAACTTCGTCGACACCGCCGACATCTACAGCGGCGGCGCCGCCGAGGAGCTGCTGGGCCGGCTCATCCGCGAGACCGGCGCCCGCGACCGCCTGGTCCTGGCCACCAAGTTCGGCGGCCCGACCGACCCCACCGACCCCAACGCCCGCGGCAACGGCCGCAAGCACATGCTGGCCGCGCTCGACGCGTCGCTGCGCCGCCTGGGCACCGACCATGTCGACGTCTACTGGCTGCACCTGTGGGACCGCGTGAGCGGCCCCGAGGAGGTCATGGCCACGTTCGACGCGTTGGTACGGTCCGGCAAGGTCCGCGCCGCCGGCCTCAGCAACGTCCCGGCCTGGTGGGCGGCCAAGGCCCAGACCCTGGCCCGGCACCGCGGCTGGGAGCCGGTCGCGGCGCTGCAGCTGGAGTACTCCCTCATCGAGCGGACCCTGGAGTTCGAGCACCTGCCGGCCGCGCTCGACCTGGGCATGTCGATCGTCCCCTGGTCCCCGCTGGGCAACGGCCTGCTCACGGGCAAGTACTCGCGCGCGATCGGCCCGGGCGCCGGACGGCTGGCCCCGGACAGCGGCTGGCCCCTCCCGGTCGACCCGGACGACCGGCAGTGGGGCATCGTCGACGCCCTGCGCTCGGTCGCCGCGGACCTGGGCCGCTCCCCGGCCCAGGTCGCCCTGCGCTGGCTGGCCGGCCGCCCGGCCGTCACCGGCACGCTGATCGGCGCGACCACGGTCGAGCAGCTCGACGCCAACCTGGCCGCGTTGTCCTTCGGGCTGCCGCGGGAGCTGCGGGAGCGCCTCGACGCGGCCAGCGCCCCGCCCGCCCTGACGACGCCGCACTCGCTCTTCGCGCGGTTCCCGGCAACGCCCAGAACTGTCCCTTGCCGGGAGTGTCAAGCTCCTCTATGTTAATTGAAAATCACACGCTCGGACACCTTGAGACCCGCTCGAATCATCTCGGAGAAGCCAGTGTTCAAGGCGATGTCCGGCCGACCGGAAGGTAGGCGAGCGAATGCAAAATCTCACTAGAAGGGGCGCACTGACCCTCGGTGCCGCGCTGGGTCTGGCAGCCGTGGCGGACCCAGCCAAGGCGTGGGCGTGGTCGTCCGCCAACTCGATCGCTGCGACCAACACCGTCACCGACCCGTGGTCGGTCTGGGACGACGACACCGACCCGCTCGTCGCCTCACTCCTGGACGCCGGTCAGATCCCGGCCGTGAACACCGCGTTCCAGTCGTGGATCAACAACGGCGACGCGCTGCCCAGCGGCCTGCCCGCCAACCTCGTCACGTACCTCCAGCAGTTCAACAAGCTGCCGTCGTGGGCCGACACGACCAAGCTGGCCAACGCCGCCAAGTTCAACAAGCGCGTGAGCTTCTACCTGTTCATGCTGTACGGCCTGGGCAGCGGGATCATGAGCACCGTGATCCCGCGGGAAGCCCGCAACGTGTACTACTCCGCGGGCGGCTCCGACATGAAGACGCGCGCGGCCAAGACCTTCACCTACGGCTACGACCTGAGCGCGGCGGACGCCTTCCTGCCGACGGGTCACTTCATCACCACCTCCAACAAGACGCGCCTGACCCACGCCGCGGTACGGCACCTGCTGCCGCAGTCGGCGAAGTGGCGGTCGGTCACGGACAACGCGATCCCGATCAGCAACGGCGACATCCTGATCACCTTCCACAGCCTCGGCACGTTCGTGCACCGGAAGCTGAAGTCGTGGGGCGTCCGGATGTCGGCCACGGAAGAGGCCGCCTACCTGCACCAGTGGCAGGTCGCGCTGCACCTGCTCGGCGTGCGGGACGAGTTCATCCCGGCGACCTGGGCCGCCGCGGATGACCAGTCGAACTACGTGCTGACGCCGCTGCTGGCCCCGACGCCCGAGGGCATCGACCTGGCCAACACGCTGCTCAACCTGGTCGCCCAGGTCGACGGGGGTCTCACGCGGGGACTCCAGCGCGAGTTCGCCCGCTACGTGCTCAGCGACAAGATCGGCGACTGGCTGAAGCTGCCGCGGGACTACGTGGCGCGAGGGCTGCTCGATGTCGGATGGCCGGCGTACGTCGCGTTCCAGGAGGGACTGTCGCCGATCATCCCGTCCGGGTTCAACCTGATGGACCAGCTCGTGCGCGGCGTCGCGATGCTGTTCCTCAACAACGGCACCTCGGCGTCGTACACGCCCATCACCATCCCGACCGGGAACCGGGCCGGCGCCTGAGCCGACGGCCCCGGTTCACAGGGTCAGCGCACTGGTCACCAGGGCGGTAACCACGTCCCGGCAGCCGGGTGCGTCCTGCCATCGCAGGGCGCGCCCGGCCTCGACCACCACGCCGAACCCCGCATGCACCAGCAGCCGGGCCTGTCGCGGATCCAGCTCCGGCCGGACCATCCGCAACTGCTGCTCCCAGACGGCGATGTGCTCACGCTGCGCGAGGATCACGGGCCGTTGCAGGTCGGCTGGCAGACCCGCGACCTCGGCCTCGGCGACGCTGGTGAGCGCGTTGTGCTCGAAACAATAGGCCACGTACGCCGCCGCCAGGGCGGTCACGGCCTGACGCGGATCGGCCGCCTGACGCAGGCTGCGGTCCACGGCCTCGGCCAGCAGTCCCGCCGCCTGCAGACACGCGGCCACCAGGATGTCGACCTTGCCGGGGAAATGGCGGTAGATCGCGGACGGGGCGAGCCCGACCGCCTGCGCGATCTGTGCGTTCGTCACGTTGGCGAACCCCTCCCGCGCGAACAACGGGATGGCCGCCGCCAGGATCTGCGCGCGCCGGGTGCGCGGCACGGGCTGGTCGGGCAGTTCGACCACGTGCGCATGGCCCGCGGCCGCCGCGGTATCGCTCGCGACCACGCGCATGGCGGAGGTCAGGAGCAGGTCCTCGATGCGGCGCTGGGCGATCGAGGTGTGGTGCATCGTGATGGACCCGATCGCACCGAGGGCCGCCACGGCGCGCAGGCGCTCGTCGGGCAGCGGGTACTCGCGCCGCACCATCTCGGTCACCCGTCCGACGACGTGCGCGAACTTCGCCCGTAGCAGCCGGCGGTCGTCGCGTTCGAGGTAGCGCGCCTCCCAGCGGTAGACGCCACCCGACGCGCGGTGCGCGACCGTGACGCGGATGAGGGCGACGAGCACATCCTGCAGCGCCGCATCGCGCGGCCACTCGTCGACGACCGTGACGAGCTCGTCCACCATGACGTTGGCGCACTCGGCGAACAGCGCGTACTTGTTCGGGAAGTGCCGGTACAGCGCCGCCGCGCTGATGCCCACGCCGGCGGCGATCTCCTCCATGGAGGCCGCGTGATAGCCGCGCGCGCTGAACACCTGGCCGGCCGCCTCGACGATGATCTGCCTGCGGTTGTGCGGTCGGGTAGCCGCAGCCGGCCCGGTGGTCACCGGATCACTCGAGCAGACGTGGGCGGACACAAGACCATACGTGCTAGTCAAGCACAGCACCGTGGAAGCCCGGCTCCCGTGGCGATCAAGTGTGCGGGATCGCCTGGCCGACGGCCGAAGGTCAGCCCTGCTCCGGCTCTACCCGGTACATGTCGTCGATGGTGGACGCGTGCTTCTCGGCGATGATGCGGCGGCGGAGCTTGAGCGACGGGGTCAGTTCGCCGGTCTCCGGGGTCCAGGCGTCGGGCATGATGCGGAACCGCTTGATCTGTTCGGGCCGGGACAGCCGTTCGTTGACGGCGGCGACCGCGGAGGTCACCGCGGCGTGCACGACGGGGTGGCCGGCCAGGGCGGCAAGGTGCCGATCGGGCAGTCCGTACGCTTCGGCCCAGATCGGTGCGACGTCCTCGTCGAGCACGATCAGCGCGGTGAGGTACGGCCGCCGGTCACCGGTCCGGGTCGGCGGCGTGCAAGGTGGCTCCGTTTGCGGCGATCGTCGCCAGCGGGACCGTGCCGCGCTGCTGGGGTTCGTCGTCGACCACGATCACATGTCGCAGCTCCGGGAGGTCGCCGAGCACGCCGATCCATCGATCGAGTTCCGCCCGGCCGTTGAGCACGAGTACCTTCGCCGCGCTGTGCTGGGCGACGTAGCGCAGCTGGTCGGTGCTCAACGTCGCGTACGCCGTGCACGGAATGGCGCCGAGGTGCACGGCGGCCAGGTCGGTCACCCAGTGCTCGAGCCGGCTGGGCATCATCATGATCATGCGGTCGCCGGGGCCGAGGCCGAGGGCGCTCAGCCCGAGGGCCATCGCGGCGACCCGATCGTGCAGTTCCCGCCAGGTCACGACGCCGTCGATGCCGAAGGTGCTCAGCGCCGGACGGTCGGGGCAGGTGATGGCGTTGCGGTGCAGCAGCTCGGGCACGGTGACGCTGGCGGCGATGTCCGCGCAGCGGTGGGCGAGGTCCATGGGAACGGTCACGGAGACAGCCTCCTCGGTCAACGACTCGGCGCTGAGGCGACTGTAACTCGGCGTTAACTTGTTGGGAAGTGTTCCGTGACAGAGTGGCCGATCGCCGGCTTTCACTGCCGGAATGGTGCCTCACCGGCGGCGTCGCCCGGGGTCAGGTGTACAGGACCGCGAGGGCGAGGCGGGCCGTCTGGGTGTCGTAGCCGGAGGTGCGGTCGAAGCGGCTGAGCCGGCCGATGTCGGTGATGACGTTGAGCGCGGCGTGCACGAGCACGCGGGCGTCGGCGACCGGCAGGTCCGGCCGCACCGTGCCGACGAGTCGCACCCATTCCTCGACGTGCAGGCGCTGTGCCCCGCGCAGCTGGTGGCGGTCCTCGTCGGGCAGGTTGTTGTTCTCCGCCAGGTAGACCGCGACGAGGTCGCTCTGGCCGAACGCGTAGGCGACGTAGGCCTCCACCACCCGGCGCAGAGCGTCGGCCGGGTCGCTCGCCTCGGCGATCGCCATGGTCGTGGCGCCGGCGAGGCGGTCGGTGGCGCGGTAGTAGGCGGCCGCGAGCAGGTCGGCCTTGCTGGGGAAGTACCGGTACACGCTGGAGGCCTGCATGCCGGCCGCGCGCCCGATGTCCTCGACGGCGACGGCGTGGTACCCGTGGCGGTGGAACAGGCGGATCGCCTCGATCAGCAGCAGTTCACGGCGTGAGGCCGGGCGCACCGGCGCGGTGCCCGGCGTCGCGCGCTGCCGCGGCGGCACCTGCGGCGCGTCGGCTCGCAGCAGGGTCCAGGCGACCCGGGTGAGCAGCTGCTCGGTATCGGTGCCGGTCGCCGCCGCGCGATGGGTGGTCACGCTGCCGAAGGCGCTGAGCGCCGCGTTGACCAGCAGCTCTGCCTGCCCGGCGGTCAGCTGGGGCCGCAGCCGGCGCAGCGGCGCGGCGAGGCGGCCGACGAGCGCGGCCAGCGTCTTGCCGAACTCGCGCCGATGCTCCGGGGTGAGGTACCGGCCCTCCCACTGGTAGAGCCCGGCGACGCGCCGTTTGCTCACGGCGACCCGGGCCAGCGCGGTGAGCAGTTCGTCCAGGACGCCCTCGTCGGTCGTCGCGTCCGGGTCGGCGGTGGCCGTGAGCAGGGCGCCGACGACATCCCGGGTGGCGTGGACCAGGATCGCGTACTTGTTCGGGAAGTGCCGGTACACCGCCGGCCCGCTGATGCCCACGACGGCGGCGATCTCGTCGACGGAGACCCGGTGGTAGCCGCGTTCGCAGAACAGCTCGGCGCCGACCAGCGCGATGCGGTCTTTGCGGTCTTTCGGCCGTTTCGTCGCTACGGGCTCCGCACCGCTCGCTGCTGGTCGCACCCCTACACGTTAGCGCCACCTCGCGGGGGAGGCTCCGGCGACCATCGGTCTTCCGGCTCGCCGGGCACGGGCGAGGCCGAAGGAGTCCAGCACGCCTGGTGCGTGGAGGCTCCTTGACAAGCCGCCGCGAACTCAACGAAAGTTAGGCGCGATTCGCATCCGGTGAGCAACGAGGAGCTTGTTCATGACGACCGAGGCGTTCATCTACGACGCGCTGCGCACGCCGCGCGGCCGGGGCAAACCGACCGGGTCCCTGCACGGGGTTAAGCCGGTTTCGCTCGTCGCCGGGCTGATCGAGGAGACGCTGCGGCGGATGCCCGGACTGGATCCGGCGCTGATCGACGACATCGTGCTCGGCGTGGTGTCCCCGCTGGGCGACCAGGGCGCCGACATCGCCAAGACGGCCGCGCTCGTCGCCGGCCTGCCGGACACGGTGGCCGGGCTGCAGCTCAACCGCTTCTGCGCCTCGGGCCTGGAGGCGGTGAACATCGCCGCGCAGAAGGTCCGTTCGGGCTGGGAGGACCTCGTGCTCGCCGGGGGCGTCGAGTCGATGTCCCGGGTGCCGATGGGGTCCGACGGCGGGGCGTGGGCGCTGGACCCGGAGACCAACTTCGACACCGGCTTCGTGCCGCAGGGCGTCGGCGCCGACCTCATCGCGACCCTCGACGGCTACGACCGCGACGTGGTGGACGGCTATGCGCTGCAGTCGCAGGCCCGGGCCGCGAAGGCATGGGCCAACGGCTACTTCGCCCGTTCCGTGGTACCCGTGCGGGACCGCAACGGGCTGGTGGTGCTCGACCGCGACGAACACATCCGGCCCGACTCGACCGCCGAGGGTCTCGCCGCGCTGCCGGCCTCGTTCGCCGGCATCGGCGATCTGGGCGGCTTCGACGCGGTCGCGCTGCAGAAGTACCACTGGGTGGAGCGCATCGACCACGTCCACACGGCGGGCAACTCCTCCGGCATCGTCGACGGCGCCTCGCTGGTGGTCGTGGGCAGCGAGGCGGCCGGGGCGGCCGCCGGCCTGACGCCGCGGGCTCGGATCGTCGCCACCGCGCTCAGCGGGGCCGATCCGACGATCATGCTGACCGGGCCGGCCCCCGCCGCGCGCAAGGCGCTGGGCAAGGCGGGCCTGCGCGCCGAGGAACTCGACCTGGTGGAGATCAACGAGGCCTTCGCCGCGGTGGTGCTGCGGTTCATGGCGGATCTGGGCCTGAGCGCGGACATCGTCAACGTCAACGGCGGCGCCATCGCGATGGGTCACCCGCTGGGGGCCACCGGCGCCATGATCCTCGGCACGCTCGTCGACGAGCTGGAACGCCGCGGCGGCCGCTACGGGCTCGCCACGCTCTGCGTCGGCGGCGGCATGGGCATCGCGACCGTCATCGAACGAATCTGAGGAGTCAGGCATGGTCAACACAATCCGCTGGGAGCGCGGCGACGACGGCGTCGTCGTGCTCACCCTCGACCACCCCGGGCGTTCGGCGAACGTGATGAACGACGAGTTCGGCGCCAGCCTCGAGGCGACCGTGAGCCGGCTGGAGAGCGAGCGCGCCGGGATCGCCGGCGTGATCATCACCTCGGCCAAGAAGACCTTCTTCGCCGGTGGCGACCTGGACTCCCTGCTACGGCTGACGCCGGCCGACGCGGAGGCCGCGGATGCGGACACGCGTTCGCTCAAGCACGCGGTGCGGCGGCTGGAGACCCTCGGGTGTCCGGTCGTGGCCGCCATCAACGGTTCCGCCCTCGGCGGCGGCCTGGAGCTCGCCCTCGCGTGTCACCACCGCATCGTGCTGGACGATCCGGCCATCGAGATCGGATTTCCCGAGGTCACCCTGGGGCTGCTGCCCGGCTGCGGCGGCGTGGTCCGCACCGTCCGGCTGCTCGGGGTGGCCGACGCGCTGGCCAACTGGCTGCTGCGTGGCCAGCGGCACCGGCCGCAGGACGCGCTCGCGCACGGCCTGGTCGACGAGATCGCCGCCGACGTGGCGGGCATGATGGGCGCCGCGCGCGCCTGGATCGCCGCCAACCCGGAGGCCGCGCAGCCCTACGACCGCAAGGGGTACAGGATCCCGGGCGGCACCCCGGCCTCGCCGGCGCTCGCCGCGCAGCTGCCGGCGCTGCCGGCCACCCTGCGCAAGCACCTCAAGGGCGCGCCCTACCCCGCCCCCCGCAACATCCTGGCCGCGGCGGTCGAGGGTGCGCAGGTCGACCTGGACCCCGCGTTCGTCATCGAGGGGCGGTACTTCACGGAACTGGCCACCGGCCGGATCGCCAAGAACATGATCAAGGCGCTGTTCTTCGACGTGCAGGCCGCCGGCTCCCGGGACACCGGCGACGGCCATCCGCCGCTGCAGCGGGTGGCCGTCGTCGGCGCCGGCATGATGGGCGCCGCCATCGCGTACGTGTGCGCCCGGGCCGGCCTGCAGGTCGTGCTCAAGGACGTGACCGCCGAAGCGGCGCTGCGGGGCAAGGCCTACTCCGTCCGCCTGCTGGACAAGGCCGTCGCCCGCGGCACGGCGACACCGCAGCAGCGGGACGCGGTCCTGGCCCGGATCCTGGCCACCGAGGACCTCGCCGACCTGGCCGGCGTCGACCTCGTCATCGAGGCGGTCTTCGAGGACCCGACGCTCAAGCAGAAGGTGTACGCCGAGATCGAGCAGGTCGCGCCGGACGCGCTGGTGGCGTCCAACACCTCCACCCTGCCCATCACCATGCTCGCCGAGGGCGTCAGCCGGCCGGAGGACTTCGTCGGGCTGCACTTCTTCTCGCCGGTCGACAAGATGCCCCTGATCGAGGTGATCCGCGGCGAGCGGACCGCCGAGGCCACGCTGCAGCGGGCCCTCGGCCTCGTGGCCCGGCTGCGCAAGACGCCCATCGTCGTCAACGACAGCCGTGGCTTCTTCACCAGCCGGGTCATCGGCACGTTCACCAACGAGGGCGTGGCGATGCTCGCCGAAGGCATTCCGGCGGCCACGATCGAGCAGGCCAGCAGCCAGGCGGGGTACCCGGCGCCGGTGCTGGCGCTGATGGACGAGCTCACCCTCACCCTGCCCCGGAAGATCCGCCAGGAGACGGCCGCGGCCGTCGTCGCCGCCGGCGGCGTGTGGACGCCGCACGCCGCGGACGCCGTCATCGACCGGATGATCGACGAGTGCGGCCGGCCCGGGCGCTCGGGCGGTGCCGGCTTCTACGACTACCGCGACGGCACGCGCGCCGGGCTCTGGCCGGGTCTGCGGGACCTGTTCGGCGGGACGAACCTCGACGTGTCCTTCGAGGACCTCAAGGAACGGATGCTCTTCGTCGAGGCGATCGAGTCGGTGCGGTGCCTCGAGAAGGGCGTGCTGACCTCGGTGGTGGACGCCAACGTCGGCTCCATCCTGGGCATCGGGTACCCGGCCTGGACGGGCGGGGTGCTGCAGTACGTCAACCAGTACGAGGGCGGGCTGCCGGGCTTCGTCGCCCGGGCCCGGGTGCTCGCGGAACGCTACGGCGACCGGTTCGACCCGCCGGCGCTGTTGTGCGACAAGGCCGAGCGGGGCGAACGGTTCGAGTAGCCAGGGTCACAGCTCGGCGGCGAGGCGCTCGGCGTTCATGTACGCGATGGCCTCGATGGAGATCATGGGGTTGACGCCGCACGACGCCGGGAAGGTGGAGGCGTCGGCGAGGACCAGGTTCGGGACCTCCCAGGTGGCCCCGTCGGGCCGGGCGGCCGAGGTCGCTCTGGTGCCGCCCATGCGGGCCGCGCCCATGATGTGCAGGGCGGCCATGGCGACTTGGCCGGGCGCGGTACCGAGGGCGTTCGTGTACTGGATGAACTCGTCGATGGAACCCTTGCCGCGTTCCCAGATCTTGCCGCGCTGATGTCCGGAGAAGACCTTGAGTGCGCCGGCCGCCTCGACGATGCGGGCGGCGCCCTCGATCCCGGCCCGCATGTGGGCCGCGTCGTAGTCGGAGAGGCGGTAGCGCACGACGGGCTCGCCGTCGCGGCCGACCGTGACCTGGCCGCTGTCGCGGTCCCGGGTGATGACGCCGACGCCGCCGATGTACGGCAGGGACCGCATCTGGTCGAGGTGCGCCCGCGCGCCGGTCCAGCTCGTGAAGGACACGGCGATGGCCGGGTTCGTGGCGGCGGTCTCGTAGATGACGCCGTACCCGCGGCCGTCGAGGTCGGCGTGCTCGGTGGAGTAGCGGGTCTGCAGGCCGCCCTCCCAGGGCCGGACCTCCTCGGCGAAGACGCCCCACACGCCGGTGGCCGGATGCAGGTGCAGGTGCCGGCCGATGTTGGGGTTGGTGAGGCCGGACCGGCGCAGCAGGGCCGGGGTCTGCACGCTGCCGGCCGCGGCGACCACGGCGCGGGCGCGAATCGTCACCGGGTGACCGTCGGCCGTGCGGCCGGCGACGCCGGTTGCCCGGCCCGCCGTGACGGTGACGGTGCGCACGTCGACGCCGACGACGAGCCGTGCGCCGGATCGCTGGGCGTCGACGAGCCAGGTCTTGGCCACCGACTGCTTGGCGCCGATGCGGCAGCCCAGGCCGCAGCGCCCGCACTCGATGCCGGTGTCGCAGCCGTCGACGTTGCGCGGCATCTCGTCGACGTGCCAGCCCAGCTTGGTCAGCCCGCGCTGCATGAGGGCATCGCGGGAGGAGATCCGGCCGTGGTCGCGGTTGACACCGAGCCGGGTCCACACGGCGTCCAGGCAGCGGTCGTACTCCTCGGTGGCGAACTGTGGCACGCCGAGTGCGGCCCATTCGTCGCGGACGCGCGGCGGGGTGCGAAACGACGTCGTGTAGTTCACGACGGTGCCACCGCCGACGCACTGGCCCTGCAGGAGGCTCAGCTGGCCCTCCGCGGTGACCGCGGGACCCGGCGCGTACAGCCGTGACAGCCCGGACAGCTCCCCGCCGTCGAAGTCCTTGTCGTCGTAGTACTCGCCCTTCTCCACCACGATGACATCGAGGCCGCGGCCGGCGAGGACGGCCGCGGCGGTGCCGCCGCCGGCACCCGATCCGACGATGACCACGTCGCAGTCCAGGACGGTCGCGTCCGAGGGCCGGATCGGCGTCAACCGGGGGGCGGGGGCGTCGGCCCGGAGGCCGAGCGGGCCGGGGTAGCCGATGGCGTCCCACACGGGCGAATGACCGGTCGGACCGGGTGCCATGTAGTAGGACAGGGTGGCGGCGCCCTTGAGCGCCTGGAACAGCGCCCGCTTGGCGGTGACGCCCGACGTGGCCAGGGCCAGCAGCATCTGCTCGCGTTGCCGCTGGGGGTGACGGGAGAACCGCCGGGCGCCCCCGCCGAGGATCAGCCGGACGACGGGGGAGTCCCACACATCGAGCAGGCGGAGGAATTGCTGTACCTCGGCGGCGCGAGGGTTGTGCAGGACGAGCGCGGCCATGATGTCGACCGCGCCGAGCTGGCTGGCCGAGGGGACACCGGCGTCGTCGCCGGGCGCGAACGTGTCGCAGATGCTGGCCAGGGCGGCGCGCTGCTTGGCGGACAGTTCCATGCAAGCCTCCGTGCGGGTGGGCGGGATCATGAGGGGGGTGAGCCGGGCGTGGCGGAGGTGCCGAAATAGGCCTCGGCGACGGCGTGCCGGTCGGCGCGCAGCTCGGCGGCCGTTCCGGTGAGCACGACCCGGCCGTGGTGGAGCACGATCGCGCGGTCGGCGATCGACAGGGCGAGGTCGATGTGCTGCTCGACGAGGACGATGCCGGCGCCGAGCCGGTCGGCCAGTGTGCGGATGCTGGGCAGGAGCGCCCGCACCGCGATCGGGGCCAGGCCCATGCTCATCTCGTCGATGAGCAGGACCCGTGGCCGGCCGGTCAGCGCCTTGGCGATGGCGAGCATCTGCTGTTCCCCGCCGGACAGCTGGCCGCATCGGCGTGACATCAGCGGGTCCAGGGCGGGGAAGAGCTCGAGTGTGCGGTCGAGGCCGGCGCGCCACCCTCGTACGAGGGCGAGGTTCTCGCGTACGGTCAGGTTGTGGAACACCCCCCGCGTGTCGGGGACCAGGACCAGGCCGGCGTGCGCGTTCTGCTCCAGCCGCCGGCGCAGCGGCCGGCCGAACGCCGTGACCGTGCCGGCCATCGGCCGGATGACGCCGGCCGCGGTCAGCAGCGTGGTGGTCTTGCCGGCGCCGTTGGGGCCCAGCAGGGCGAGGATCTCGCCCTGGGCAAGGCGGAGGTCGAGCTGCCGGACGGCGGGGATGCCCGCGTAGCCGGCCGTGACCCGGTCCAGGCGCAGGGCTTCAGTCATGAGCGAGCTCCGATCCGAGGTACGCGGTCCGCACGGCCGGATCGGCGAGGACCTCGCCCGGTGTCCCGTCGGCGATGACGGCCCCGTAGTCCAGGACGTACACCCGGTCGCAGACGTCCGCGACGAGGTTCATGTCGTGGTCGATGAGCAGGACCGCCAGGCCGGATGCGGCGATCGCGCGGACGTGGCCGCCGAACTCGGCGCTCTCGTCGGTGTCCAGCCCGGCGGCCGGTTCGTCGAGCAGGAGCGCACGGGTGGGCCCGGCGAGGGCCCGGGCGACGCCGACGATCTTCTGCCGGCCCAGGCTCAGCTCGCCGGGCCGGCGGTCCGCGACGAACTGCAGGCCGAACAGCTCCATCGCGGCGTCGACATCATCGCCGGACCCACGCCGGCCGGTCAGGTCGCTCCAGAGGTTGTGCAGGGGCCCTCGGCCGGATGCGACCGCGATGTTCTGCCGTACGGTCAGGTCGGTGAAGAGCTCGCCGGCCTGCCAGGTCCGGGCCAGACCGGCGAGGCGGCGCTGATGCGGTGCGAGCCGGTCGATGCGCCGTCCGGCCACGCTGACCGTGCCCCGGGCCGGGGTGAATCCCGTGACGGCGTCGACGAACGTGGTCTTGCCGGCGCCGTTGGGGCCGATCAGGCCCACGACCTCGTGCTTGTCGACGCGGATGCTGATGTCGGTGTTGGCCAGGACGCCGCCGTAGCGGACGGTCAGTCCCGTCGTGGCCAGCACCGGCCCGGTCTCGCTCACGAGGTCACCGTCCGGTGGGCGCGGCGGACCAGGCCGGTGGCGCCACCGGCGATGCCGGCGGGGTTGAGCACGGCCGTCACGACCAGGGCGCAGGCCGCGATGAGGGTGTAGTACCGGCCGAGGCCCAGCGTGGTGTTGAGCAGCGTGTAGAGCACGCCGAGCGGGGCGATGAGCCCGGCGATGAGCGCGCCGCTGATCCGGGTGATGCCGCCGGCGTAGGCCATGCACAGCACGCTGAGCCCGACGATGACGTTGAACGACTCGGCCGACAGCTGTGAGCGGCTGTAGCCGATGAGGCACCCGCCGACACCGGCGAGGAAGGCCGATAGGGCGAAGCCGGTCAGTTTGACGCGGGCCACGTCGATGCCGGCGCTGGCCGCGGCGCGTTCGTTGGACCGCACCGCCAGGAACGACCGGCCGGTCGAACCGGCCAGCAGCCGGACGACGGCCAGGGCCAGCACGCCGACGATGACGATGACCGTGGCGGCGAACACGAAGGTCGTCAGGTCGGTGCCGCGGCGCACCGCCAGATCCCAGCCGAACAGCGTGGGGTCCGCGATGAGGTTGCCCTCGAACGGCGTGAGCGCCGGGTTGGCGAAGACGAACTGCTGCACGGCGACGGCGCCGGCCAGGGTCACCACCGCCAGCTGCGCCCCGCGGACCCGCAGCGCGGGCAGGCCGACGACCACGCCGACGAGCGTGGCGAGGCCGGCGGAGACCAGGATCGACAGGGGGAACGGCAGGTGCCAGGCCATCGTGGCCCGGGAGAGGACGAATCCGCCGGTGCCGGCGAAGGCCATCGAGGCGAGCGAGATCTGTCCCAGGTAGCCGGTGAGCACGACCAGCGACAGGGCGATGAGCGCCATGATGATCGAGGTGACGACGCCGAAGCGCCAGCTGCCCGAGGTCAGCCCGACGGCGAGGACGGCGGCCGCGGTCAGCGCCGCGGCCGCCGGCCACGGTCGCCGGGGCAGCACGACGGCGGGCATGCGCACCGCACCCAACGCGCCTCGCGCCGGGATGCGCCGGCCCAGGACGACCAGCGCGACGACCACGAGCGCGAACGGCAGCGCGTCACCGAGGCCGGCCTGTGCCCAGGCCGGCCAGCCGTCGAAGGTGCTGAGCAACAGCAGGATCGACTGCAGGACGCCGATGCCCACGCCGGCCAGGCATGCGGTGATGGTCGAGGTCAGGCGGGCCAGGAGGGCGGCGGCGAGCCCGGGCAGGACGTAGAACATGTAGCCGGTCGGGTCGAGGCCGAGCGTCGGCGCGGCGAGGATCGCCACCAGCGACGTCGCCGCGCCGGTGAGCAGCCACATGACGCCGGCCAGCCGATCGGGCGACAGCCCGGTCAGTCTGGCCGCAAGCTCGTCCTCGGCGCCGGCCCGGGTCGCCACGCCCCATCGGGTGAACCGGAAGTACACCGCCAGCGCCGCGGCCACCGCCAGCGCGACGACCAGCAGGACCAGGTCGCTGACGTTGACGACCGTGCCGGCCATCGCTGCCGTCCGCTCGGTGAGCACCGCGGGTGCGAGCACGCCGCCGGTCGAGAAGCGCAGCGGCACCAGCGAGGCGATCGCCAGCATCAGCCCGACCGAGGCGACCACCTGTGACAACGGCGGCGCGGCGCGCAGCGGCCGGAAGACCAGCCAGTGTGCGGCGAGCGCCAGCCCGGCCGCGCTGAGCACGCCGAGCGCGACGGCGGGCCAGGCCGGCAACGGTTGCGAGCCCAGCCGCACCGCGCCGACGGGGAGTACGAGCGTGCCGCTGCGCCGCAGCTCGGCCACCACCCAGACGCCCCACAGCGCCAGCGACCCCTGCGCGAAGTTGAGGACGCCGGTGGCGGCGTGCAGCGACACGATGGACGCGGCGATCACGGCGTACACCGCCCCGCCGGCGAAGCCGAGCGTAACGAACAACAAGACCTGATCCATGGCCGGCTTTCCCTTGTGCTGACGTGACATGGACTGGCGGCGGCGCCGACGTGCGCCCCGAGGGCTTGCGCACGCCGGCGCCGCGACTACACCGCTCCGGGAATGGCCCCCAGGGCCTGCGGGATCGGGGTGATCCAGGTGTCCGTGACGGGCTTGGTCGACCCGTCGGGCTGCACCACGAACAGCAGCAGCTGCGTGGTGCAGTTGGGCGACGTGGCGCTGCCGCAGGTGATGTTGGGGCCGAGGAAGCTCGGGAAGTCCTTGAGCGCCTTGAGGGTCTTGAGCACACCGGCGCCGGTCAGGTCGGCGTCGGTCGCCGCCGACATCGCCTTCGCGAAGTTCACGAAGAGCGCGAACTCGCCGAATGCGTAGTATCCGGCGGTGCCGCCGGAGACCGCGGAGATGTACTTCTGGGCCAGCGTCAAGTCGCGCTGCACCTCGGCGGGCGCGTACCGCGCGGCGGTGGGCAGCCAGTTCGAGGAGTACAACGCGCCACCGGCGGCCTGCGTCGGGGCGCCCTTGATGTAGTCGGTGCACGCGGCCGTGAAGATCTCGCCCTTGTACTGCAGCTGCCGCAGTGCCTTGACCAGGGAGGTGCAGACCGCTTCGCTCGGCGCGGCGACCAGGCCGCCGACATCGGGGTTGTCCTGGGCGATCGTAGAGGCCACGGCGGTGAAGTTGGGGCTCGTGGCGGAGAAGTAGATGCCCTTGGCGCTGATCCCGAGCGCTTTGGCCAGCACCGGCAGAAGGCCGTCGATGGTCTGGTGCGACGACGGGGTGTCGACCAGCGCGAGCGTGACCGAGTTCTTCCCTTCGGCTTTGAACGCCTGCAGCGCCCCGATGAGGAAGGAGGCCTGCGGCGCGGCGAAGAACACCCGGTTCTCGGCCTTCGCGCCGGTCACCGAGTCGAACGGAATCATGCCGACGAGCGGGATCTGCGCGGCGGTCAGGGCCGGCAGGGCGGCGCTCGACGACAGGTTGTAGCCGTCCATGACGGCCACCACCTTCTTCTCGACGAACGTGTTGGCGCACGACTGTGCCCGTTCCGGTGTCGTGTCGGTGTCGCACCACACGACCTCGATCGGGTGGCCGTTGACGCCGCCGAACTCGCCGTTGAGGTAGGACAGGGCCGCCTTGACCCCGGTATCGGTGCCCGGCTGCGGCACCGGGCCGCCGGACGGGTTGAGGAAACCGACCGTGATCGGCGGCTTCGGCAATGCGGACGTCGTGCTCTGGGCGCTTGGGGTGTCCGAGGCGCAGCCGCTCGCCGCCACCATGGCGGCAACGAGCACTGCTGAAGCCCGCAGGACAGCCGGATACCGGTGCATGGCTCTCTCATTTCGATGCGATGTTCGCTGCCGCCGACGGGTTGAGGCGGTCGCCGGACGGCTCTGCGTGATGCGACGGGCCGGTCCGGGGCGGTCCACCGAACGTCGCCATGTCCGGCGGTGTCGATGCGTGCCCAGGACGGCGCATCGCCGGACCGGTGTGCGGCCGGACCGGCGATACCGGCGTTGACAGGCTGATCAGCCCGCGACGGACCGCGCGGGCACCTTCGTCGTTCTCACGGCACTGTAAATCACGCATAACTTATTGGGAAGAGTCATGTATGCAAGCCCGTTAACGGCGGCCGGTGATGAGAACCGCGCATAACAAACAGGCCGGCCGGCGAGTGTGCTC